>NZ_JAGPXZ010000263.1:0-7494 GCF_018070305.1 Micromonospora sp. M51
ATGGACAACTGCTTTCCTCTGCTTTAGCGGCGGCGGCCGGCCCGGCCGCCCTGGGCGGGTCGCCCAGGCACGGCGTGAACGCCCTGCGCCTGCTGATTCGCCCGCTCGGCGTCCCAGCGGGCGTACGCGTCGACGATCTCGCCGACCCGCCGGTGGCGGACCACGTCGGAGGTGGACAGCTGCGAGAAGTGCCCGTCGTCGACGGTTTCCAGGATCTCCCGGACCACCCGCAGGCCGCTGCTCGTCCCGCCGGGAAGGTCCACCTGGGTGATGTCACCGGTCACGACGATCTTCGAGTTGAAGCCGAGCCGGGTGAGGAACATCTTCATCTGCTCGGGCGTGGTGTTCTGCGCCTCGTCCAGGATGATGAACGCGTCGTTGAGCGTGCGGCCCCGCATGTAGGCCAGCGGCGCGACCTCGATCGTGCCGGCGGCCATCAGCTTCGGGATCGTCTCCGGGTCGAGCATGTCGTGCAGCGCGTCGTAGAGCGGGCGAAGGTAAGGGTCGATCTTCTCGTTGAGCGTGCCGGGCAGGAAGCCCAGCCGCTCGCCCGCCTCGACCGCCGGACGGGTGAGGATGATCCGGTTGACCTGCTTGGCCTGCAACGCCTGGACGGCCTTCGCCATCGCCAGGTAGGTCTTGCCGGTGCCGGCCGGGCCGATGCCGAAGACGATGGTGTGCGTGTCGATCGCGTCGACGTACCGCTTCTGCCCGAGCGTCTTGGGGCGGATGGTGCGCCCGCGCCGGGAGAGAATGTTGAGCGTCAGAACCTCGGCGGGCCGCTCGGCGCTGCCCTGCTCGAGCATGCCGACGGTACGCCGGACGGCGTCAGTGGTCAGGGTCTCGCCTTTCTCGATGAGTTCGAGGAGCTCGCTGAAGACCCGCTCGGCGAGAGCGTTGTCCGCGGGGTCACCGGTGATGGTGATCTCGTTGCCGCGGACGTGCACGTCACTGGTGACCGAGCGTTCGACGAGTCGGAGGATCTCGTCGCCCGCGCCGAGCAGATTCACCATGATCTTCGGGTCGGGCACGGTGATCCTGGTCTGCACCCGGGGCGGGCCGGGAGGTGGGGTGCCGGTCATAGGTCGGGCCGAAGGGCCCTGCGCCACCTGCTCTCGATCTCGGCGCCGGCCTGCTGGCCTGGCGTGCGGACGTTACACCCATCGTATCGGTTCAACACGGGCCGCATCGCGCCCATTTCCGCTGGCCGCGATCAACCCCCGGCCCGGAAGTCGTACCGGTCGAAGGTCTCCTGGTGGCGGGTGAACCGGTACGTCGCCCAGTGCATCCGGACCACCACGCCGGCCTCGTCCCGGGTCAGTCGCAGCAGCTCACCGGCCTCCCGACCGGAGACCACCCGGAACACGTCCGGCTGGTCCGCCAACGGGGTGAAGATCGCCGGCGGTCGTCCGGCCGGGTCGTCGACCCCGCGCGCCCGCAGGGCGCCGTCGTGCCAGGAGAAGACGTACTCGCTGCCCTCGCCCCACCAACGGCCGAGCGCACCCCGCAGGGCCGCCGGCGCGGGCGCCCCGGGACGCCAGGGCTCGATCTCGGCCGGGTCGTGCTCGACCGCCACCGCGAGCAGCCGGTGCGGCAGGCTGAGCAGTTCGGCGGCCGTGCCGGACGAGCCGAGCACCGCGGCGCCCATCGCACCTGCCGTGCCGTCACCACCGCGACGGCCGTACACCCCGGCGAGGAAGCCGGGCATCGCCCCGTCGTGCCCCACGTGCATCACCCGTTCCCCCTGTGGGATCAGGATCAGCCCGAGCCCGAAGCCCGCGCCCCAGAGCGTCTCGTCGGTGGTGGTCAACGGCCAGCGCATCTCGTCCAGGGTGGCCGGGGCGAGGACCGCGCCGCCCGGGTCCAGGGCAGCCGGGTCGGCCAGGAACGCCGCCCAGCGGGCCATGTCGGTGGCGGTGCTCCACAACTGGGCGGCCGGGCCGACAGCGCCGAAGTCGGTCGGCGGTTCCGGGTGCGCCTCGTCGGAGTACGCGTCGACCAGGAACCCGGTGGCCGCCGTCGGCCGTGGGGTCACTGTGGTGTCGGTCAGCCCCAGCGGCGTCAGGATCCGCTCGGTGAGGGCCTGCGCCCAGCTCCCGCCCCGCAGCCGGGCGACGAGCTGGCCGAGGACTGCCATACCCAGGTTCGAGTAGTGGAACCGGCGGCCGGTCGGCAGCACCCGCTCGGCGCGGTCCAGCTCGGCGACCAGTTGGTCGGCGTCCGGTGCGCGCAGGCTGTCCCAGACGTCGCCGAACGGCTCGCGTTGCAGGCCAGCGGTGTGCGACAGCAACCGGCGTACGGTCAGCTCGCCGTGCGCCGGGAGGTCGAGGTGCCGGCCCACCGGGTCGTCCAGGTCCAGCAGCCCGTCGTCGCGGCACTGCAGGACCAGCACCGCGGTGAACGTCTTGGTGACCGAGCCGATCCGGAACTGGGTGCCCGGTCCCAGCGGGTTGTCGGTGCCGGTCCCGCCGACGGTACGGGTCCAGAGCGGTCGGTCGGCCCGGTGCAGCGCCGCCGACACCGCCGGCACCCGGGCGTCGGCCTGCACCCGCCGGACGAGTCGGTCCAGGTGCTCGTGCACGCGGCTGTCCGGCACGCTCACCCGAGGTCCCGGGCCAGCATCGGGCCCAGCGGCGCGCCACCGAGCAGGTGCGCGTGCACGTGGAACACCTCCTGCCCGCCGTACGCGCCGGTGTTGAACATCAGCCGGAAACCGTCGCCGAGCAGGCCCTCGTCCTCGGCCACGGCGGCGGACGTCGCCAGCACGTCGGCGGCGAGCGCCGGGTCACCCTGGGCGAGCGTCGCCACGTCGGCGTAGTGCTCCTTCGGAATGACCAGCACGTGCACCGGCGCCTTCGGGTCGATGTCACGGAAGGCGAGCGTGGTGTCGGTCTCCCGGACCACGGTGGCCGGGATCTCCCCGGCGACGATGCGGCAGAACAGGCAGTCGGATCCCATCGGGGCAGTGTAAGGAGTAACGGGCCGGTGCCGCCGTGGCGCGGCCCGCGCCGCCGGCCCGTTCGCCGGCATAGAAACGGCTGAGGCAGGATGGCCGGCATGACGGATCGGGCGGTACTCGTGACCGGGGCCTCGCGCGGGATCGGCAGCGCGGTGGCAATGGCGTTCGCGGCCAGCGGTGACCGGGTGGCCATCCACCACCGCGACTCCGCCGACGCGGCCGAGCGGCTGCGCGCGCGGCTACCCGGCGCCGGGCACGTGGTGGTCCGCGCCGACCTCACCGATCCGGACGCGGTCCGGGCCATGGTCGACCGGGCCGCGGAGCTGCTCGGCGGGCTGGACGTGCTGGTCAACAACGCCGGGACGTACGGCGACCGCGACGACCCGCACCCGGTCTTCGGCGCCTCGTACGAACAGTGGCAGAACCGCTGGCGGCAGGTGCTGGAGACCAACCTGACCGGTGCCGGCAACGTCATCTGGTGCGCCGCCCAGCACATGCGGGAGCGCGGCGGGCGGATCGTCAACGTCTCGTCCCGGGGCGCGTTCCGCGGCGAGCCGCACCAGCCGGCGTACGGTGCCAGCAAGGCGGGGCTGAACGCGTTGGGTCAGTCCCTCGCGGTGGCGCTCGCGCCGTACGGCATCACGGTGGCAACCGTCGCGCCGGGGTTCGTGGCGACCGACATGGTCACCGAGTACCTGCGCGGTGAGGAGGGCGCCGCCATCCGGGCGCAGAGCCCGTTCGACCGGGTGGGCGAACCGGAGGAGATCGCCGCGGCCGTGCACTGGCTGGCCTCGCCGCAGGCCACGTGGGCCTCCGGCACGATCGTCGACCTCAACGGCGCCTCGTACCTGCGCAGCTGACCTCGCGACCCGAACCCGCTGCGGCGTCCGCCCGACCGACCGGCGGTGGGCCGCGGCCCCCGACCGACCGGCGGTGGGCCGCGGCCCTGCGGGCCGACGGCGAACACCACATTGAGCGTGATGCCTGTCAGTCATCGTGATGACCCAGAGGCATCACGCTCAATCGAGCGGGCGGCTCCGATCCGGCCGGACCACAAGCCAGCGCGCGGCGGAACACCAGCGGCCGAAACGAGCGACGGGCCACCAGCGGCCGCAACGAGCGGCGGCGTCAGGGGTGGCCAGCTACCAGCGGCCGAGGCGGGTGGCGAGCACGCTGAGCGCGGCCACGCCGGCCGTGGAGGTACGCAGGACCTCCGGCCCGAGGCGTACCGGCCGGCCACCGGCCTCGCGGAAGGCTGTCAGCTCAGCCGGGGCGATGCCACCCTCGGGGCCGACGACGAGGACGATCTCCCCGGCCGACGGCAGGTCGACGCCGGTCAGCGGCTCCTCGGCCTCCTCGTGCAGCACGAACCCGGCGGCGGCACCGGCGATCCGGCGGGCCACCGTGGCGGTGGACTCGTCCGGCGCACCGGCCACCACCGGTAGCCACGGTCGGCGGGCCTGCTTGGCCGCCTCCCGGGCCGTGGCCACCCACTTCTCCCGGGCGCGTACGCCCCGGTCGCCGCGCCACTGGACCACCGAACGCGATGCCGCCCAGGGGACGATCTCGTCCACCCCGACCTCGGTCATCGCCTGCACGGCCAGCTCGCCCCGGTCGCCCTTGGCGATGCCCTGCACCGTCACCAGCCGGGGTACGGGCGCGTCCGCGTACCCCCGGGAGGTGACGGTGACCTCCAGGCTGCCCCGGCCGACGGCCGTGACCACGGCGGCGGCCGTGCCACCCCGGCCGTCGGCGAGCAGCAGCTCCTCGCCGACGCGCAGCCGCTGCACGGTGGCGGCGTGGTGCCCCTCCGGGCCGTCCAGGGTCAGCGTGTCGCCGGTGGGCAGCGCCTCGACCAGGAACAGCGGCGCGGACACTCAGGCGTGCCCGTTGAACGCGTCGCGCATCCGGGAGAAGAAGCCGCCCTGCTTGGACAGCTCGGCGACCTCCTCGCCACGGGTCTTGGCGAAGTCGCGCAGCATCTTCTCCTGGTCGGCGTCGAGCTTGGTCGGGGTCCGCACGTCCAGGTGGACGTAGAGGTCACCCCGGCCGGTGCCGCGCAGGTGCGGGACGCCTCGGGCGCGCAGCCGCAGCGTGCTGCCCGGCTGGGTGCCGGGCTTGACGTCGACCGGCTCCTCGCTGTCCAGCGTCTTGATGGTCAGCCGGGTGCCGAGCGCGGCGGCGGTCATCGGCACGGTGACCCGGCAGTGCAGGTCGTCGCCCTTGCGCGAGTAGACGTCGTGCGGACGTTCGTGGATCTCCACGTAGAGGTCACCGGCGGTGCCGCCGCCCGGGCCGACCTCGCCCTGCTGGGCCAGCCGGATCCGCATGCCGTCCTCGACGCCGGCCGGGATCTTGACGGTCAGCGACCGGCGGGTGCGCACCCGGCCGTCACCGGCGCAGGTCGGGCAGGGGTGCGGGATGGTGGTGCCGTAGCCCTGGCAGACGGTGCACGGCCGGGCGGAGACCACCTGACCGAGGAACGTCCGCTGCACCGACTGCACCTCGCCCCGGCCGCCGCACGCCTCGCAGGTCGCCAGGTGCGTGCCGGCGGCGGTGCCGGCACCGGAGCAGGTGGTGCAGAGCACAGCGGTGTCGACGGTGATCGGCGCCTCGACGCCGAACGCCGTCTCGTGCAGGTCGAGTTCGAGTCGCAGGATCGCGTCGGCACCCGGGCGGGTACGCGGCCGAGGGCCACGGGCGCCACCCGCCGCACCGCCGAAGAACGCGTCCATGATGTCCTGGAAGCCGACGAACGGGCCGGCTCCACCGGGGCCGCCCGGGCCACCGGCGCCGCCACCCGGGGCGAGCGGGTCGCCACCCAGGTCGACGATCTGCCGCTTGCGGTCGTCCGAGAGGACCTCGTACGCGGCGTTGATGTCCTTGAACTTCTCCTGAGCCTCCGGGTCCGGATTGACGTCCGGGTGGAACTGGCGTGCCAGCTTGCGGTAGGCGCGCTTGATCTCGTCATCGGAGGCTTCCCGGCTCACACCGAGAATGCCGTAGTAGTCCCTGGCCACTGCGTTCCGTGTCCTCATGTTCGTCTCGCGTTGCGCCGGTCGGCGGCCGCAGCCGGCCGCATCGGCCCTGACCAATCAGTTCTGGGCCAGCAACTCGCCCACGTAGCGTGCCACGGCGCGCACCGTGGCGATGTTGCCGGGGTAGTCCATCCGGGTGGGCCCCAGCACCCCGAGCCCGCCCACGATGGTGGTGCCCGGGCCGTAGCCGGTGCTGACCACCGAGGCGGCGCGCAGGTTGTCGAACTCGTTCTCGTCGCCGATCAGCACCCGGGTCGTGCTCGGCTCGGTCTCACCGATGAGCTTGAGCAGCACGACCTCCTCCTCCAGCGCCTCGAGGATCGGCCGCAGCGAGCCCTGGAAGTCGAGCAGCCCGCCCCGGGTGAGGTTGGCGGTGCCGGCGAGGGCGATCCGTTCCTCGTGCCGTTCGACGAGCGTCTCCAGCAGCACGCTGGCGAGCGTGGTCATGGTCGGTCGCAGCCCGGTCGGCGCTTCCTCGACCAGCGCCTGCACCAGCGGTGGCGTCTCGGACAGCCGGGCGTTGGCGAGCTTCTCGTTGATCAGTCGACGCAGGTCGGTGACGTCGTCGGCGGGCACCGGCCCGGGCAGCTCCACGAGTCGCTGCTCCACCCGGCCGGTGTCCGCGATCATGACGAGCATCAGCCGGGTGGTGGAGATCGGCACCAGCTCCAGGTGTCGCACCGAGGAGCGGGCCAGGCTCGGGTACTGCACGACGGCGACCTGCCGGGTGAGCTGGGCGAGCAGCCGCACCGTGCGGTGCACCACGTCGTCGAGGTCGACAGCGCCGACCAGGAAACGCTCGATGGCCCGGCGCTCGGCCGGGCTGAGCGGCTTGACCCGGGACAGCCGGTCGACGAAGAGGCGGTAGCCGCGGTCGGTGGGCACCCGGCCGGCACTGGTGTGCGGCTGCCGGATGTAACCCTCCTCCTCCAGCACGGCCATGTCGTTGCGGACCGTCGCCGGGGAGACCCCGAGCTGGTGCCGCTCGACCAGCGCCTTGCTGCCGACCGGCTCCTGGGTGGAGACGTAGTCTTCGACGATGGCGCGGAGCACTGCGAGTTTCCGGTCGTCGAGACCCATCCTCCGCACCTCCTGTCGCACGTCGGCCGCCGGCGCCCTGGGCCGGCCGAGCCGTCCTGGCACTCGACTGTAGCGAGTGCCAGTCTACGTCGGCAGGCCCGCCGACGCGATGATCAACGGCCACCGGTCGGTGCGGCCCGCGCCACCGCACTGGGCCAATCGGCCCGCACTGCCGGGCGGTGTCGCTCTGGTGCGGCGTTGCCACGGGCCCCTACCGTGACATCCATGACTGAACCTCCTCGCCCTCCCGGTTCGGGTGAGCCCGGCAACTACCCGCCGGAGCCGACCTCCCCGGGCCCGTTCCCGTCGGCCGAGCCGCCCACCGCACCACTGTCGGGCGCACCCGGCCCGGCCGGCTATCCCCCGGCCGGTGGCTATCCGCCTCCCACCGGTGACCAACCGACGTCAGGTGGCTAC
>NZ_JAGPXZ010000264.1:0-7487 GCF_018070305.1 Micromonospora sp. M51
GCGGAGCTGGCGCGGCCGGACGAGGGCCGTCGGGAGTTGCTGGTCGCGGAGGCCGGTGGCACCGCGGAGCGCGCGCTGTGGTTCTTCGCCGAGGACCGGGACGTGGACTGGCCGGCGGCGGCCTGGGACGCGACGGTCGAGCCGATCGGCGGCGGGCAGCGGGTCCGGGTCACCGCCCGCACGGTGCTGCGCGACCTGACCCTCTTCCCGGACCGGCTGGACAGCACCGCCACCGTGGACAAGGCCCTGGTCACCCTGCTGCCGGGCGAGTCGGCCACCTTCACCGTGCGCGCCGGGGCCCTGCTGGACGACCGGGCGCTGACCACCCGACCAGTGCTGCGCTGCGTCAACGACATCGGACGGACTGCCTGACGCCGACGACGCGGAGGGACGCTCGTCACCGCACACCGAACGATTGAAGACTTCTTCAAGTGCTAAAGTCTTCGCATCGATCGGGAGAGGTGCTCATGTCGGTCCCGCTGTACCAGGCGAAGGCGGAACTCTTCCGCACCCTCGGGCACCCGGTGCGCATCCGGGTCCTCGAACTGCTCCAGGACGGCCCGAAGCCGGTCCGTGACCTGCTCGCCGTGATCGAGGTCGAGGCCTCCAACCTCTCCCAACAACTCGCCGTCCTTCGCCGCGCCGGGATGGTCACCTCACACCGCGACGGTCCCCTCGTCGTGTACGCGCTCAGCACCCCGGACGTGGCCGACCTGCTGGCCGCCGGGCGCCGGATCCTCGGCGCGGTCCTCACCGACCGGGACGGCCTCCTCGGGGAGCTGCGCGCCACCGGCGCGGACCGGTGAGCCGCGTCATCCCGGTGGCCCGAGCGCGGCTCCTCGGGCTGCTACCCGACCGGGCCGACTGGGCGGCGGTCCACCGCTCACCACGCCGGGACCTGCTGGCCGGCCTCACCGTGGCGGTGGTGGCACTGCCGCTGGCCCTGGCGTTCGGCGTCACCTCCGGGCTGGGCGCCCAGGCCGGGTTGATCACCGCCGTGGTCGCCGGCGCGGTGGCCGCCGTCTTCGGCGGCTCCAACCTCCAGGTCTCCGGGCCGACCGGGGCGATGACAGTGGTGCTGGTGCCAGTGGTGCAGCAGTTCGGAGCCACCGGCGTGCTGATGGTCGGGGCGATGGCCGGCCTGGTGCTGATCGCGCTCGCCGTGGCCCGTCTGGGCCGCTACGTCCGCTACCTGCCCACCCCCGTGCTGGAGGGTTTCACCGCCGGCATCGCCGTGGTCATCGCGCTGCAACAGGTTCCTGCCGCACTCGGCGTCAGCGACGCGCACGGGGAGAAGGTCTGGGCCGTCGCCTTCGACGCGGTCGCCCGGTTCGTCGTCCATCCGCGGCCGGCCGCGCTCGCGGTGGCCCTCGCCGTCGCGGCGCTGATGCTGCTCGGAGCGCGGTGGCGACCCGGCCTGCCGTTCTCCCTGCTCGGCGTGGGGGCCGCCACCGTCCTCGCCGAGGTCCTCCCGGTCGACCTGGCCCGGATCGGCGCGCTGCCGCAGGGCCTCCCAGCGCCTTCGCTCGGCTTCCTCGACCTCGCCGCGCTCGGTGTGCTGCTGCCCAGCGCCCTCGCCGTCGCCGCGCTCGCCGCCCTGGAGAGCCTGCTCTCCGCCACCGTCGCTGACGGCATGACCGTCGGTGAGCGGCATGACCCGGACCGGGAGCTGTTCGGTCAGGGGCTGGCCAACCTCGCCGCCCCCGTCTTCGGCGGCATTCCCGCGACCGCCGCCATCGCCCGGACAGCGGTCAACGTCCGCGCCGGGGCGGCCTCGAAGTTGGCGGCCCTCACCCACGCCGTCGCCCTCGCGGCGATCGTGCTGGCCGCCGCGCCGCTGGTCGGCCGGATCCCGCTCGCCGCCCTGGCCGGGGTGCTGCTCGCCACCACCGTCCGCATGGTGGAGGCCGGCTCGCTGTGGGCGCTGGCCCGGGCCACCCGGGGCGACGCGGTCGTGCTGGTGCTCACCTTCGCCGTCACCGTGATCTGGGACCTCGTCACCGCCGTCGCGGTCGGCGTCGGCGTCGCCGTGGTGCTCGCCCTGCGCGCGGTCGCCCGCAGCGCCCGGCTGGAACAGGTGCCCCTCGACCCGGGGGAACACAGCGCCGAGGAGCACGCGCTGCTCAGCGAACACATCGTCGCGTACCGGCTGGACGGGCCGCTCTTCTTCGCCGCCGCCCACACCTTCCTGCTCGAACTCTCGGAGGTCACCGACGTCCGCGTCGTCATCCTGCGAATGTCCCGGGTGACCACGATGGACGCCACCGGCGCGCACGTCCTCGGCGATGCGATCCGGCGGCTACGCGGACGCGGGATCACCGTCCTGCTCTCCGGCATCACCCCCGCCCACGACCAGGTCCTCGCCACCCTCGGAGTCGCTGACGACCTGCGCCGCGAGGAACTGCTCTTCCCGGACACCCCTGCCGCCATCCGGTACGCCCGCGCGGTCGCGCTTTCCGCTGGGGGCCGACCGAAGGTCGTAGCCGGTGGTGACAGCGCCGCCGTCAACGGCGAAGTCCGACGTCGAACCAGCGGTATCCCGGAAAGCCAATGATTACCGACGTGTCCGAGACGCGGCCGTGACGGCGTTCGTGTTGGCCAGCGAGCGGACGATGTTCCAGGTGACCCAACTGGTGTCCTACCCTCTGTCCCAGATGCCGGTGGCGGCGGTGGCGGTGGCGTAGTCGGCGAAGTCGCGGGGCGGCCGGCCCAGGGCGCGCTGAACCCCGTCGTCCAGATGGGCGTTGCGCCCGTCCAGCACGGTCGTGAACAGGTACAGCAGCAGCTCCACGACCCCGGAAGGCGTGCCCTCCGCGGTGAGCGCCTCGGCATAGTCGTCGGGAGACACCTGAACGAATTCGATCCGCCGGCCCGTCGCTGTGGAAATCCCGGCGATCGCCTCGGCGAAGGTGAGCAGCCGGGGGCCGGTCAGCTCGTAGATCTGCCCCGCGTGCCCGTCCTCGGTCAGGGCGGCCACAGCCACCTCGGCGATGTCGTCGGCGTCCACGAACGGCTCGGGCACGTTCCCGACCGGGAGGACGATCTCGCCGCCCAGCACCGGCTCCAGCAGATAGTCCTCGCTGAAATTCTGGCTGAACCAACTGGATCGCAGGATCGTCCACTCGACCCCGGCGGACTGGATGAGCCTTTCGCTGGCTTGTGCTTCCTTTTCACCCCGGCCGGACAGCAGCACCAGCCGGGAGACCCCGGACGCCACCGCCAGTTCAGTGAACGCGCCGACCGTCTCGGGTGCGCCCGGCACCGCCAGGTCCGGGTAGTAGGACACAAACACCGTTCCGACGCCCTGCAGCACCGGCGTCCAGGTCGCCTGGTCAGCCCAGTCGAAGGGCTGCGCAGCGGAGCGGGAACCCGCCCGAACGGGCACTGCGCTCTCCTGGAGCCGCTTCACGATGCGGCGGCCAGTCTTGCCGGTCCCGCCGAGTACCAGGATCGTGTTCCGCTCTTGTTCGTTCGTCATAGCGATAATTGAAACGCAGCGGTGTGAGACTGTGGATAGCCAAGGCGCGCGATTCTGTGTGTAATCGTCTACATGGACGCAGTCGTCAGTCTCCTCGACGGACCCAGAGCCCGGGGAGCGTTCCTCCTCCGCTCGGTCCTGACCCCGCCCTGGTCGATACGGATCGAAGACCAGGCGCCGCTCACCCTGGTGGCCATGGTCCAGGGGGACGCCTGGGTCGTTCCCGACGAGGGTGCGTCCGTACAGCTCAGTCCAGGCGACCTGGCGATCATTCGTGGCCCCGACCCGTACGCCGTCGCCGACGAGCCGGCCACGGCGCCGCAGGTCGTCATTCACCCAGGCCAGATCTGCACCACCCCCGACGGGCAGGAACTGCCCGGGATGATGGAGCTGGGCGTACGCACCTGGGGCAACAACCCGGACGGCCCGACAACGCTGCTCACCGGCACCTACACGATGCGGGGCGAGGTCAGTCAGCGGCTCCTGAGCGCACTGCCGCCGCTACTGGTCGTCCCGGGCGACTCCTGGGACTCCCCGTTGGTACCGCTACTGGCCACCGAGATCGTCAAGGACGATCCCGGCCAGGAAGCGGTCCTCGACCGGCTGCTCGACCTGCTGCTCATCGCCGCGCTACGTGAATGGTTCGCGCGACCGGCGGCCAATGCCCCCGGCTGGTACAAAGCGCACAGCGATCCCATCGTTGGCCGGGCCCTGCAAATGCTCCACAACAAGCCGGCCCAACCCTGGACCGTCGCGTCGCTGGCAGCCGAGACCGGGGTCTCCCGGGCGGCGCTGGCCCGCCGATTCACCGCGCTCGTCGGCGAATCGCCCATGTCCTACCTCACCGAGTGGCGGCTGGCCCTGGCAGCCGACCTGCTCCGCGAGCCCGGCGCCACCGTCGGCGCCGTCGCCCGCCACGTCGGCTACGGCAGTTCCTTCGCCCTGAGCACGGCCTTCAAACGCATCCGCGGCGTCAGCCCACGGGAACACCGCCGGGCTGCCCGGACGTAGCGGGGCATCGGCACCGAGGCGGCGGCGCCCGACGACACGGCCGCGAGCTACACGGATAGAGGGCCGAGCGTGAGCGACTGCAACCCCGCCCTGTCATCGAGCACACCGGTCAGGACAGGATTACCGCGTCGTGGCCCGGCGGTGACAGCGCCGCTGTCAACGGCGAAGTCCGACGTCGAACCAGCGGTATCGCGGGGAGCCAATGATCACTGAACATGTCCGGGACGCGGCGGCGACGGCGTTCGTCTTCGCCTTTTTCGCCACCAGCTGGTTCGGTTGGGCGCAGGAGGCGCCCCCGAAGCGGTGGCGGCGGGTGCTCATCGCCGGGTCGGTTCTTTCCCTGCTCACGGCGGCCGCCGGGGCTCTGTTCGCCTGGCGTCACTGGTCGGACGGTACGGCACTCGACGCCGACACCAGCCCAACCTTCGGCATCGTCGTCGGCATCGAGTTCGGCGTCGCTGCGGTCGGTGCCGGGCTGCTCGCTCTGCTGCGGCGTAATGAGCTGGTCGCCCCATGGATCGCCCTCGTCGTGGGCGTGCACCTCTTCCCGGTTGCGGCGTTGATCGACTACCCGTTGATTCATCTGGTCGCCGCGCTCGTCACCGTGGTGGCGGTCGCGGCGGTGCCGGTGGCCCGGGCTCGCGCCGTGGCGGTGAGCGCGGTCGTCGGCCTCGGCACCGGTGGGGTGCTCCTGGTCGCCGCGGTGTCCTCGCTGCTCATCGCCCTGTTGGGCTACTGAGGCAGGTCGCCGTCCGCTCTGTGCCTGGCGCACTTTCCGGTCGGACGATGAACTGTCCCGCGAGGACATTGCTGTCGCCTTCCGGATAACAGGGCCCCTGTCGGCCGGGCGGGGCCGGTTCAATGGCGGGCATGCAGGGGATCAGCGGCACCGCGGCGGCGAAGGCACTCATCCTGGCGGCTGTCCCCGTCGGTGCCGTCGGCTTCTTCGTCACCGACAGGTGGGCGATCGGCGCGATCGTCGTGAACCTCGTTCTGCTCGGCGCTGGCGGTGGTCTCTGGTGGAAGGACCGCTGGACGCGGCTGTGGTCACGCCTGTTCCCGATCGGCTACTTCCGCGGGCCCGAGGCCGAGGAGGATCCGGACGATGGCGGCACCGGCGACGACTTCGGGGACCCGGGGTCGACGGTCTTCGCGTCGCGTCGGGTTCGTCGGCATCAGCTGACGTTGTCGACGACGAGCCGGGTTCGCCGCTCCGTGCTGCGGCGTTCCCTCACCAGCGAGCAGGCCGGTCGTGCCAAGGACCTGACGATGGTGGCGAACACCCTGAGCCAGATCCAGGGCGGGCTCCAGTCGGCACAGCGAAAGGCCAGGCGGGAGCAGCTGTGGTGGCTGGTCGCAGGGCTGGCGGCGTCCATTCCGGTCGGCGTCGCCATCAACCTCGCCACCGGGTGACCGGTGTAGCCCGAATGACCGGCTCCACCACGGCGCGAGCGGTGGTCACGGAGGGACTTGAACGTCCCCCGGGACCACCGCTCGTCAGTAGCAGTAGGCGGTCAGGCGCGGGCTGCGGCGAGCACCTGGCCGACCAGCGCGCCGGAGGTGCCCGAGCGCTCGTACTCGGGCCGGTTCAGGCTGCCACCCATCAGCGGGGCCGGGTTGCGGTGCACGGCCGGGCTGTCCGAGCTGACCAGTGCCGCGAAGTGGTACTCGTCAGCGCCGGTCGCCTCGACGATCCGGGCGATGTTGCGCGGGGTGATGCCACCGCCCGGCATGACGACGATCCGGCCGGCGGCGCGGCGCACCAGGTCGGCGATGAGCGGGGCACCCTCCAGCACGCTGACTTCCTGGCCCGAGGTGAGCACCCGGTGAACGCCCAGCTCGATCAGCTGCTCCAGCGCCGCGTGCGGGTCGCGGGTCATGTCGAACGCCCGGTGGAAGGTGATGCTGACGTCGCCCGCGGCGGCGATCAGCCGGCGGGTGGTCGGCACGTCGACGTCACCCTCGGCGGTCAACGCACCGATCACGATGCCGTGCGCGCCGGCCGCCACCGCGGCCCGCACGTCCCGCTCCATCGCCTCGATCTCGAACGGCGAGTAGATGAAGTCGCCGGCCCGCGGCCGGACGATCACGTGTACCCGGATCCGGTTGACGGCGCGCAGTGTCGTCTCGATGGTGCCCAGGCTGGGGGTCAGCCCGCCGTCGAAGAGCGCGGAGCACAGCTCCACCCGGTCGGCGCCGGCCTCCTCAGCGGCGACCGCCCCCTCGACGCTGTCGATGCAGATCTCGAATGTGCTCATGATTCTTCCTTTTCCGTGCGTGGCGGTGCCGCTTCGGTCCGAGACGGTGCGGTGGTCCAGTCGATGACGGCCGTGACGGCGCCGACCGGTGCGCCGCCGCCGAGCACCGGCACCTGGCGCAGCGCGTCGGCCCCGCCCACCGGTACGCCAACGGCGTCGAGGGCGGCGAGGGCGATCGCGGTGGTGGCGCGGGGTGATCCGTCGACCACCTTCACCGCGACGGCGTGACCGTCCGGTGCGGCCACCCCGAGCACACCCTCGGCTCCGCCCTTGGCGAGGACGCCGGGCAGCGCCCGCATCAGGTCGGTGTTGGGGTGGCCGTGCCAGCCGCCGACGTACTCCGGGTGTTGGCGCATGGCCTGCGCGACCAGCGCCTCGTCACTGCCGGTGGGTGCGGTGACCAGGGCCTGGAAGGTACGGGCCAGGCCGGTCAGCGGCAGCCCGAACAGCGGTGCGCCGCAGCCGTCGACAGCGTGGTGCGCGATCGGCGTGCCGGCGAGCCGGGCGACGGTGGCGGCGGTCTCCCGCTGGATCGGGTGGTCCGGGTCGAGGTAGTCGTGCGTGCTCCAGGACCGGGCGACGGCGGCGACGAGCATCGCGGCGTGCTTGCCGGAGCAGTTCATCCGGATCCGCTCGCGCTGCCCGCCGGCGCGGATCAGCCGGTCCCGGGTTGGTTCGTCCTCCGGCCAGTCCTGCGGGCAGCCGAGCGCGTCCTCGGTCAGGCCGACACCGGCCAGCAT
>NZ_JAGPXZ010000265.1:0-7457 GCF_018070305.1 Micromonospora sp. M51
CGGTCTGCAGGGCGTCACCCAGACGCACGCCCTCGCACTGGGTCCGATCGGGGTGACAGTGAACGCGGTAGCACCCGGTTTCATCGTCACCGACATGACCGCCGCCACCGCCGCCCGGATGAAGGTCGACTTCGACGACTTCCAGAAGCACGCCGCCGCCGAGATCCCGGTCCGTCGCCCGGGTCGGCCGGAGGACGTCGCCCACACCATCTCGTTCCTGGCGAGCGAGGGTGCCGGCTTCGTCTCCGGTCAGGTCATCTACGTCGCGGGCGGCCCCCGGGACTGACCCGCGCTGCCGACGAGGGCGCTCCGCTCGGCGGGACGCCCTCGTCGCCGGGTCAGGCCGGCGCGCGGCGGGTGCGCCAGAGCCAGAGCAGGCCGAGCACCGGCAGCACCAGCGGGATGTAGCCGTACCCGCTGCCGAACCCCGACCAGACCGTCTCGTCCGGGAACAGCTCCCTGTCGACCAGGCTCAGAATGCCGACCGCGACCACCCCGACCAGTTCCACGGAGCAGCATGCCAGCGCGACCCGCCGGCCGGCGTGCCCGGCGCGGGCCAATCCCACCGCCGCCACGATGTAGATGAGCGCGGCCACCCCGGAGAGCAGGTACGCCACCGGGGCCTCGTCGAACTTGGTGGCGATCTGCAGGCCGGCCCGACTCGTCGCCGCGATCGCGAAGAGCAGGTAGACCGCGATCAACAGCCGACCCGGGCCGGAGTTCGTACGCCGGGGGGGCTGCTCCGTCTCAACCACCGAGCACCTCCCAGGTCTGCTGCAACCGGACCACCACCACCGGGGCCACCAGGCAGACCGCACACACGATCGCCGAGCCCCAGCGGGTTGGTTCCATCCGGGCCAGCACCCAGGCCAGTGGCGGCAGGCACACCAGCGTGACCAGGTAGCCGAAGAAGGCGCCGGGCTCGCCGGGCCGCTCCCCGCCACCGACCGCGACGAGCGCCAGCACTGTCAACACCAGCAACGCCACTTCGAGTACGGCCAGACCGACGAACTGCACCCGGTCCGGCGGCCGGTGGCGTACCGCCGCCACCAGCGCCCACACCGCGACGAGCAGCGACAGCACGATCGGTAGTAAGCGGGTGCTCTGCCTCTCCGCGTGTGACGAGGGCCCGTCGAGGCGTCTCCCCGGTTCCTGTTCCCACGCCTTCCGGTGGGCGTCAGTCGGCGGCCGGCAGCCAGTAGACGGAGATGGCGACGAGCGGGTCCGGTCCGTCGTTGCGAATCTGGTGCGGCACCCTGCTCTCGAACGCCGTGACGTCCCCGGCCCGCAGCACCGCCGTCCGGTCGGCGAACGTCAACGTCCCGGTTCCGGACACGATGATCCACACCTCGCGGGACCGATGGACATCGAGGTCGTTGGACGTGTTCGGGGCCACCGACCAGCGCGCGACCTCGAACGGCGCGGGCGCCGTCGACGGGAACGGCAGCAGCGCGCGGTGCACGGGGCCGCCCTCGGCGAAGTCGTACCAGTGGTCAAACGTCACGGCGCCGCTGGCCGTCGCTGGATTCGTCGTTGGCATGTCGTCGACACTGCCGCGCCACCCCCGGGGTGTCTGGCGGCAATCGGACCTGACGTCGGCGAGAGCGCGCGGACGGTGTCGTCCGGGAGCGCGCGGGCGGGGGCGTCCGGGAGCGCGGGCGGGGGGCGTCCGGGATCGCGCGGACGGTGCCGTCAGGCCACCGGCGTTGTCGGTGCACCGGCGTCTGCCGTCAGCCGGCGGTTGGCGCGACGGCGTCCCCGAAACGAAGGTGGGCTGCTTCGATTGGTCGAACCCGCCGCCAGCATGGGCGCCGGGGCGACTAGCGTGGATCACGTCCGTGGCGTTGCCGCGGTGCGGGGAAACAGCGGAGGTACACGTGCGGTTCGGTTTGTTCGGCACCGGTCACTGGGCGATCGAGACGCACGGGAAGGCACTGCACGCCCATCCCGACGCGGAGTTGGTCGGGGTGTGGGGTCGCAACCCGGAGCGGGCCTCCGCGCTGGCCGAACGGTACGGGGTGCCCGCCTACGCCGACGTCGACGCGCTGATCGAGCAGTGCGAGGCGATCGCCGTCGCCCTGCCGCCCGACATCCAGGCCGACATCGCGGTCCGGGCGGCCCGCGCCGGCCGGCACCTGCTGCTGGACAAGCCGCTGGCGCTCAGCGTGGCCGACGCCGACCGTGTCGTGGCCGCCGCCGAGGAGTCCGGGGTCGCCTCGGTCGTCTTCTTCACCCAGCGGTTCCAGCCGAACGTGACAGCGTTCCTCGCCGCCACCGCCGCCGCCGGGGGCTGGCAGCACGGTCGGACCACCGCATTCGCCTCGATCTTCCAGGACGGCAGCCCGTACGGCGGCTCGTTGTGGCGTCGGGAGCACGGAGCGCTCTGGGACATCGCCCCGCACGCCCTGTCGATCCTCCTGCCGGTGCTGGGTCGGGTGACGCAGGTGGCGGCGATGAACGGACCGAGCGGGATGGTGCACCTGCTGCTCACCCACGAGGGCGGTGCCACCAGCAGCGCCTCGCTCTCGCTGGATGCCCCGACCGAGTCGATGGCCCGGGAGTTCGTGTTCTACGGCGAGAACGGCATCGAGAATGTCCCGTCCGGGGAGAACGACCCCGCCACCGCGTTCGGCGTCGCCATCGACCAACTGATTGAACAGGTGCGCGCCGGCACCCGGGACCACCGCTGCGACGTCCGCTTCGGCCGCGAGGTCGTGACCATCCTCGCCGCCGCCGAAACCGCCCGCACCGAATCCCGCACCATCCCCCTCCCCTAACCGAACCCGAACCCTGCCCTTGCCCTGCCCTTGCCCCACCCTTGTTGATCAAGAGGTTTGCGTCACGACACGCGGTACGGCACGACGCAAACCTCTTGATCACCGAGGTCGGTGGGGTGGGAGGTCGGGGGGTGGATGGGGGGTTAGGTGGGGGTGGGTAGGGCGGCGTTCAGTTCGTCGGGGGAATTGAACTGCTCTGGGGGCAGCGCCTGCAGCATCTGCAGCAGTGCGGTGCTGGCGCCGTTCTCCTGACCCCAGCGGATCAGGTCCTCCCGCGAGACCGGGTAGTCGAGCCCGGCCAGGTACTCCTGCAACTGCACGCCGGTGACGGTCATGTCGGCCGGCTACCCGATCGCGGTGGTCGTACACCGGTGTGGTTGGCACCCACCACGGCCCGGCGGCCGGCGTGTCGGCCCGCGACGCGCCCACGGTTTGCCGCAGCGGCGGCCGGGTAGCCGCTGGCATGCTGGTTCAGCGGCTCGGCGCGCCGAGCGATTTCGACCCGTTGCTGGAGCGCGTTCGCAACGCCCGGGTGGTGATGATCGGTGAGTCCACCCACGGCAGTTACGACTACTACCGGTTGCGTGAGCAGCTCACCCGCCGACTGATCGCGGAGTGCGGGTTCTCCTTCGTCGCCGTGGAGGGTGACTGGCCCGACTGTGATCGGGTGCACCGGTCGGTGACTGCCGCGCCGGGCGGCGCGCTCGAACCGCAGCTCGCGCTCGCCGAGTTCGAGCGATGGCCGACCTGGATGTGGGCCAATGCCGAGGTGGCCCGGTTCGCCAGCTGGCTGCGGGCCTGGAACGTGGAGCGGCCGGAGGAGCAACGGGCCGGGTTCCACGGGCTCGACGTGTACAGCCTCTGGGAGTCGATGCAGGCGATCTTCGACTACCTGGGGGAGGAGGACCCGAAGTCGCTGGAGGCGGCGCAGGACGCGTACCGGTGCTTCGAGCCGTACGGCAAGAGGGTCGAGGAGTACGGCGCGGCCAGCCGGTTCGTCTCGGCCCGCTGCGAGGAGGAGGTCGTCCGGTTGCTCGCCCGGACCCGCGAACACGCCCTCTCCGACGGCCCGGACCGCTTCTCGGCCTGGCAGAACGCGGAGGTGGTGGCCGGCGCGGAGCGCTACTACCGGGCAATGGTGGCCGGCGGGCCGGACTCGTGGAACATCCGCGACACCCACATGCAGGACACCCTGGACCGGCTGCTGGACCGGTACGGTCCGGACTCCCGGGGCATCGTCTGGGCGCACAACACGCACGTCGGGGACGCGCGGGCCACCGACATGACCGCCGACGGGATGGTCAACATCGGTCAGTTGGCTCGGGAGCGGCACGGCGAGGACGCGGTCGTCCTGATCGGCTTCGGCACGTACCGGGGCACGGCGATCGCCGCACCCCGCTGGGGTTCGCCGGCCGAGGCGATGGTGGTGCCGCCGGCCCGGGAGGGGTCGATCGAGCGGCGGCTGCACGAGTTGATGCCGGAGCGGGCCGTGTTGATCTTCGGCGGCGACGACCAGCCGGGCTGGGTCACCGACACCGTGGACCACCGGGCGATCGGTGTCGTCTACGACCCGTCGTTCGAGTCCTGGGGCAACTACGTGCCGACCCGGATCGGCGAACGCTACGACGCGTTCATCTGGTGCGACGACACCAGCGCCCTGCACCCGCTACCGGTGCCGGCGGTCCCCGGTGAGATGGAGACCTATCCGGCGGGCGTGTGAGCAGGCGGTCAACGCAGTGGAGGTGTGGTGCCCGACGGGCACCACACCTCCACCATCGGTGGGTCAGACGTGCGTCGGCGTGCGGTCCCCGAGGTGGGTGCGCAGGCCTTCGCCCTCGATGTCCACGTTCGGCAGGGCGCGGTTGAGCCAGCGGGGCAGCCACCAGGCGCGGTCGCCGAGGAGCGACATCACCGCCGGGACGATGGTCATCCGGACCACGAACGCGTCGATGGCGACACCGATGGCGAGCGCGAAGCCCATCGACTTGATGATCGGGTCGTCGAGGAACACGAAACCGCCGAAGACGGAGATCATGATCAGCGCGGCGGCGGTGACCACCCGGGCGCCGTGGCCCATGCCGCTGATCGTGGCCTCACGCGCGGTGTCGCCGTGGACGAAGTCCTCCCGCATCCGGGAGACCAGGAACACCTCGTAGTCCATCGCCAGCCCGAACAGGATGCCGATCAGCAGGATGGGCAGGAAGCTGACCAGCGGGGCCGGGGTGTCCAGGCCAACCAGGCTCGCTAGGTGACCCTGCTGGAAGATCGCCACCGTGATGCCGAACGTGGCGGCCACGGTGAGCAGGAAGCCCAGCGCCGCCTTCAGTGGCACCAGCAGCGAGCGGAACACCAGCATCAGCAGCAGCACCGAGAGCCCGACGACCAGCAGCAGGTAGATCGGCAGCGCGTCGGAGAGCTTCTCCGAGACGTCGATACCGATGGCGGTCGCGCCGGTGAGCAGCACGTCGGCGCCCTGCACCCCGCCGACCGCCTCGCGGACGTCGTGCACCAGGGTCTCGGTGGCCTCGTCGGTCGGGCCGGTCTTCGGTACCACGCCGAGCAGGGCGGTCCGACCGTCCGGGCTCAGCTGCGGCGGCGCCACCGCGAGGACGTTCTCGGTGCGCTGGATCACCTGCGGCACGGCGGCGGCGGTCGCCTGCGCGTCGTCGCCCGCCACGACCACCGCGAGCCGGCCGGTGAAGCCCGGACCGAAGCCCTCGGTGGTCAGGTCACTCGCCACCCGGGCCGGTGAGCCCTCCGTCGCCGTACTGGCGTCGGGCAGGGCCAGCCGCATGTCCGGCGTGGGCAGTGCGAGCAGGCCCAGGCCGAGCAGCGAGACCAGGATGACCGGCACCCGGAACCGGGTGACCAGTCGCGCCCAGCGGAAGCCGAACCCGGTGCGGTCCTCGATCGGGCTCGTGGTCGCGGCCGGCCGGTCGGTGACGTCCGTGTCGTCCTCGTCGGTGCCGACGCCGTCGGCCACGGTCGCGGTGGGCACGGCACGCAGCCGGCGCGGGAGCACCCGGTGGCCGGCGAAGCCGAGCAGCGCGGGCTGGAGGGTGATCGCCACGAGCACGGCGATGGTGACCGTCGCGGCGGCGGCGAGACCCATCACGGTCAGGAACGGAATGTTCACCACGGCCAGGCCGGCGAGGGCGATGACAACAGTGGCGCCGGCGAAGACCACCGCGGAGCCGGCGGTGCCCACGGCCCGGCCGACCGCCTCCTCGGGGGACATCCCTTCGAGCAGGTTCTGTCGGTGCCGGGAGGTGATGAACAACGAGTAGTCGATGCCGACGGCGAGGCCGAGCATCAGCGCCAGGATCGGCGCGGTGCTGGTCAACTCGATGACACCGCTCAGCGCGAACAGCCCGGCCATGCCGACGCCCACGCCGATCAGCGCGTT
Source organism: Micromonospora sp. M51 (assembly GCF_018070305.1). Taxonomy (NCBI): domain Bacteria; kingdom Bacillati; phylum Actinomycetota; class Actinomycetes; order Micromonosporales; family Micromonosporaceae; genus Micromonospora; species Micromonospora sp. M51. The sequence continues at coordinate 6,184 of NZ_JAGPXZ010000265.1, forward strand.
GAGCATGGTCATCCCGGCGGCCACCAGGGAGCCGAACGTGATGATCAGGACGATCGCGGCGACCAGTACGCCGATCGCCTCGGTGGAGCCGATCTCCGGCTCGCCGCCGAGCACCTCGCCACCCGGGGCGACCTGCCAACCCTTCGCCTCGACGGCGGCACCGACCTCCTCGTACGCGGTGCGCTGCTCGTCGGTCACCTCGTCGCCGCCGGTGGCGAACTGGACCTGGACCAGCGCGTACCGGCCGTTGGGCGAGACCGCGCCGACCTGGAGCGGGTTGACCGCGCCGACCACGCCGGGCAGCGCCGAGGCCTCCTGGACCAGTTCCTGCACCACGGCCTGGCCCTCGGGGGTGCCCAGTTGACCGTCGGCCGGGGCCTTGACCGCGATGGTGCCGGTGGCGCCGCTGGCCGCGGGGAACTGCTCGCTGAGCAGGTCGAGCGCGCGCTGGCTCTCGGTGCCGGGCATGGTGAAGTTGCTCGCCGTCGGGCCGCGCAGGGTCGCCGCGGCCAGGCCGGCGACGACGAGTACGACGAGCCAGAGCGCGACGACGAGCCGTCGCCGGCGCAACGCGCCCCGGCCGAGCCGGTAGAGCAGGGTGGCCATCAGGAGTCCTTGTCCTCGGTCGTGGGTTGTTGGGGCAGGGCCGCGTCGACGGGTTCGACGGCCCGTCGGACGAGGGTGAGCAGGGCGGAGCGCAGGTCGTCGTCGGTGATGTCGGCGAACTCGCCGCACGCCTCGGAGATCCCGGCGAGCAGCACCAGCGCGGCGATCCGCGCGCCCGGCCGGTCGGAGTGACCGGCCAACGCGTCGCGCAGCCGGTCGGAGATCTGCTGGATGTGCGCGAAGGCCGGCTGGCACAGCAACTCCGGGAACTCGCCGCGGAGTACCGCGATCTCCCGCCGGAACCGGACCGCGAGGTCGACGAAGCCCTCTGCGGCGACCTCCTGGGCGGCCGTTCCGGTCAGGCCGGTGAGCCGGTCGTCGAGGTCCCGCAGCACGCCGATCGCCGGAGCCATCAGCTCGGCGAGAAGGGCCTCCTTGTTGGCGAAGTGGTAGAGCACGGTGGCCTTGGAGCAGCCGACCTCACGGGCGATGTCCTGCAGGGAGGTGCCCCGGTAGCCGGTCACCGTGAACTGCCGCGCCGCCGCGGCGAGAATCTCACCGTGCGTGTCGGGTACCGCTCTGGCCATGCCCGGTCCACCTCCCGCAACCCAGCATGCCTGACCGATCGGTCAGACCCTGACCGATCGGTCAGACTGAGGCGGTGGCGT
>NZ_JAGPXZ010000266.1:0-7433 GCF_018070305.1 Micromonospora sp. M51
CCATCACACCGGACAGCCGGCGGATGCCCTCGCGGATCCGCTCCGGCGGCGGGAAGCTGAAGTTGAGCCGCATGGCGCCGGTGCCGGTGCCGTCGGCGTCGAAACCGGTGCCGGGGACGTAGGCGACCCGGGCGGCGACCGCGCGCGGCATCATGGCCTTCGAGTCGAGCCCGTCGGGCAGCGTGGCCCACACGAACAGCCCGCCGGTCGGTGTGGTCCAGCTGGTGCCCTCGGGCATCAGGTCGGCCATCGCGTCGAGCAGGGCGTCCCGGCGCTCCCGGTAGACCTCGCGGTAGACCTTGAGCTGCTGCCGCCACGGCATGGTGCTCAGATAGGTGGCCACCGCGGCCTGGGCGTAACCGCTGGGGCAGAGGATCTGCGCCTCGCTGGCGATGACCAGCTTGTCGCGGACCGCGTGCGGCGCCAGGATCCAGCCGACCCGCAGCCCCGGGGCGAAGGTCTTGGAGAACGTGCTGAGGTAGAAGACGCCGTCCCGGCGGCGGGCCCGCAACGGGGCCGGGGCTTCACCCTCGAACCCCAGCTGCCCGTACGGGTCGTCCTCGACGACGAGCAGGCCGGCGCGCTCGCAGATGTCGAGCACCCGTTCCCGGCGCTCCTCGCTGAGCGTCACACCGGTCGGGTTCTGGTAGGTGGGGATCGTGTAGAGGAACTTGACCCGCTGGCCGGCCCGCGCCAGGTCGGCGATAGCGGTCTCCAGCGCCTCCGGGATCAGCCCGTCCGCGTCCATCGGTACGTGGACGACCTGCGCCTGGGCGGCCTGGAACACGCCGAGCGCACCGACGTACGTCGGCCCCTCGGCGAGCACCACGTCACCGGGGTCGAGGAAGAGCCGGGCCACCAGGTCCAGTGCCTGCTGCCCGCCCACGGTGACCACGACGTCCTCCGGGGACGCGCCGCACCCGGCGTCGATGCCGGAGAGCGACATCACCTCGCAGATCCGCTCGCGCAGCTCAAGGGTGCCCTGACCGATGCCGTACTGGAGGGTGGTCACGCCGTGCTCGGAGCCGAGCCGGCCGAGCATCTCGCCGACCGCGTCCAGCGGAAGGGCGGCGATGTACGGAGCGCCGCCGGCAAGCGAGACGACCTCCGGGCGACTGGCCACCGCGAACAATGCTCGGATCTCGGAGGCGGTCATCCCGCGTACCCGCCGGGCGTACCGGTCGGTGTAGTCGTCGAGTGTCGTGCCGGTCATGACCTCACCTCGATCGCTGCTCGGGTGGCTCCCGCCCCGGGTACCCCGCACACCGCTGACCATGGCGGAGGGCACACCGATTGTCGATCGTAGTCCGCCGGAGCCCAGCAGCGGTCGGGCAGAGGCAGACCGACCACATGGCGGACCTCGTCAGCGTCCCCCTCGGGGGTGGGCATCTGCGCGTCCCCTCCCGTACCGCCGATCGGCGGCGTACGATCGCTCGTCGGGGGCAGGAAGGCGGCGCTGTCGTTCCATGCCGGTCTCACCACCGAGCCTATTGTGGGGATGCGCCATATGTCGCGACGTCTGGTCAGCCTGACCCTCGACACGTTGGAAGACCTTCCGCGCCCGTGCCGGCAGTGCGTCTACTGGGAGCTCGACCCGGTCTCCGCGGAGCGGGCCTGCGCTGCCGGCGACCCGGGCCTGGAGAAGGAGGCGTGGGTCTCCCAGACGCTGCTGGAGTGGGGCTCCTGCGGCAAGCTCGCGTACGTCGACGGCATGCCGGCCGGCTTCGTGATGTACGCCCCGCCCGCCTACGTGCCCCGTTCGATGGCGTTCCCGACCTCACCGGTCTCCGCGGACGCGGCACTGTTGATGACCGCGAACGTGGTCGCCGCGTTCGCCGGCGGCGGGTTGGGCCGGATGTTGGTGCAGGGTGTCGCCCGGGATCTGACCAAGCGGGGGATCAAGGCCATCGAGGCGTTCGGCGACGCCAAGTTCGGCGACGCGGACGACCCGGCCGGGGGTTGCGTGGCACCGGTCGATTTCTTCCTCTCCGTGGGCTTCAAGACCGTACGTCCGCATCCGCGTTTTCCTCGGTTGCGCCTTGAGCTGCGGACGGCGTTGAGCTGGAAGTCCGACGTCGAGTACGCGCTGGAGAAACTGCTCGGCTCGATGAGTCCGGAGACGCTGCTCCGGCCGGTCCGTCCCGCCCCGGCCACCCGCTCCACCAACGGCTGACCGAGGGCCGATCAGTCGACCACGGTGCCGGCGGTCACCACGGCACGCAGTTCGCTGACGTCGAGCGATCCGGTCGGGACGTCTCGTTCGATGGGGTAGTACATCCGCTGGACCGCCGCCACGATCGCCTCCACCACCCGGTCCCGGAACCGGGGGTCGACAAGGCGGGCGCGGTCCGTCGGCGAGGTGAGGTAGCCGACCTCGACCCGGACGGCGGGCATCCGCGTCAGTCGCAGCAGTTCCCACGTCTTGGCGTGGGTACGGCAGTCCCGCAGCCCGGTGCGGGCGACGATCTCCCGCTGCACCAGCCCGGCCAGTCGTTCACCGGTCGCCGAGGTCACCCCGTTGTCGGTGCCGTAGTGGTAGGTCGCCACGCCCTCCGCGTCCGGGTTGGCGTGGCCGTCCAGGTGCAGGGAGATGAACACGTCGGCGCCGAGGGAGTTGGCGAGCAGCGCCCGCTCGGCGTCCGGCAGGCAACTGTCGGGCGACGGGCCCCGGGTGAGCTGCACCCGCACCCCGGAGGCGGCGAGCCGCCCCTCCAGGCGGCTGGCCAGGTCGTGCACCAGGTCCGACTCCGTCCAGCGCAGCGAGCCGTCGGGCACCACCATGCCGGGGTCGGTGCCCCCGTGCCCCGGGTCGATGACGACCGTCTTACCCACCAGCGCCGGCCCGGACTGTCGGATCGCGTCGGATTCGCGGAGCCACTGCGGGCGGCCACCGACCACCTTGCGGCCGATCCGGCGCAGCGCGTTCATGGTGTGTGGGCCGCAGGAGCCGTCGGGGGTGAGCCCGACCTCGCGTTGGAACTGGGCCACCGCCCGCGACGTCCGGACACCGTAGATGGCGTCCGCGCGGCCCACGTCGTACCCCATTTCCAGCAGTCGCTCCTGCAGGGACCGGACATCCTCGCCGGTGAGCGGCTCGGGGACCGCGTGGTAGAGGGTGCGGGCGCCGAGCCGCCAGCGGGCGGCGTCCAGGGCGCGCCAGGTCTCGGCTCCGACCCGGCCGTCCACGCTGAGCCCCCGCGACTGCTGGAACGCGCGGACCGCCCGCTCGGTGTCGAGGTCGAACTCGTCGGTGTGCGGGCCGGCGGCGGCGAGCAGGTCGAGGCCGGTCAGGATGGTACGGATCTCCGTGACCGCGGGTCCCCGGTCACCGGGTCGGATCGGACGCACGCACGACCCCCTCTGCACGACACTGGCTGGCCGGGCGGCCCAGGCTTGAGGCTATGCGCTCCGGGACGGCGAGGTGGCTGGGGCGGCGAAATACGTCGTCGCTGCGGCCGGGAAGACGACGAACCCCGCACCCGGCGAGCGGGTACGGGGTTCGGGTGAGTTTCTGCTGGTCAGAGGGCCGATTCGATGAGCCGGACCAGCTCGCCCTTCGGCTTGGCACCGGCGATCGACTGCACCGGCTGGCCGTTCTTGAAGACGGTCAGCGTCGGCACCGACATCACCCGGTAGGCCCGGGCGGTCTCCGGGTTCTCGTCGATGTTGAGCTTGACGATGGTGACCTGGTCACCCATCTCCCGGGCGATCTCCTCGAGCAGCGGCGACACCTTGCGGCACGGCCCGCACCACTCCGCCCAGAAGTCCACCAGCACCGGCTTGTCGGCCTGTAGCACGTCAGCGACGAAGCTCTTGTCCGTGACCGCCTTGGTTGTTCCCACTATGCCCCTCCTCCGGGATGTGTTCGTTGTTTCAGCTGAGCGTCGCGATGAACCGCTCGGCGTCGAGCGCGGCGGCACACCCGGTGCCGGCCGCGGTGATCGCCTGACGGTAGGTGTGGTCGACCACGTCACCGGCGGCGAAGACACCGGGCACGTTCGTGCGGGTGCTCGGGGCGTCGACCTTCACGTAGCCCTCGTCGTCCAGCTCGACCTGGCCCTGGAACAGCTCGCTGCGAGGGTCGTGACCGATGGCGACGAAGACGCCGGTCACGTCCATCACCTTGGTCTCGCCGGTGTGCACGTTGCGAACGCGGACGCCGGTGACCTTGCCGTCGTCGCCGAGGATCTCCTCGACGGTGCTGTTCCACTCCACCTTGATCTTCTCGTTGCTCAGCGCCCGGTCGGCCATGATCTTGCTGGCCCGGAACGAGTCGCGGCGGTGGATGATCGTCACCGAATCGGCGAAACGGGTGAGGAAGGTGGCCTCCTCCATCGCCGAGTCGCCGCCGCCGACCACCACGATGTGCTGGTTGCGGAAGAAGAAGCCGTCACAGGTGGCACACGCGGAGACGCCGTGGCCCAGGTATTCCTGCTCACCGGGCACGCCCAGCGGACGCCACGCCGAACCGGTGGAGAGGATGATGGACCGGGCCCGGTAGGCGGTCTCGCCAACCCAGACGGTGCTCACCGCGCCGGAGCCGGCGTCGCCGGTGTCCACCAGCTCGACGCGGGTCACGTCGTCGGTGAGGAACTCGGCGCCGAACCGCTCGGCCTGCTTGCGCATGTTGTCCATCAGCTCGGGGCCGAGGATGCCGTCGGCGAAGCCGGGGAAGTTTTCCACCTCGGTCGTGGTCATCAGCGCGCCACCGGACTGCACGCCCTCGATGATCAGCGGCTTCAGATTGGCGCGTGCGGCGTAGACCGCCGCTGTGTAGCCGGCCGGCCCGGAGCCGATGATGATCAGGTTGCGGACCTCGTCCACTGCCGTCTCCCGAGTTGTGTGTGTTCGGCGTCGGCGCGAGCACCGATGCCGATCCGAGTTGCCGACGCCTGGGTGAGGCCGGCAGCTGACTTCCAGAACGTCATCGTACGAACCGGGGATTCCCGAGCCGGGCATCCGGTGGGTCAGGTCACGTGAGCGGTCATCGTGCCATCGACCGTGGATTCACCCTACCCGCGCCGAATACCTGCTGTCCGAGCCGGACCCGGGCACTCCGCACTCCGGGCCGCTCACCCAGGCCCACCGGCCTCCGGTGGCATCGGTGAAGCGAATGACCAGCGCCTGGTCACCCTGGAAGCGGGCGTAGTCGATCACCTCGACCACCAGTGGCACCGATCCGTGCTCCGCCGCGACGCTCGCCAGACAACTGGTCAGGGCCGTCTCGTCGGTCAGCCGGGCCAACTGGTCCGACCCGTCCGGAGAGGGCCGACGCTCGCCCTCGGCATCCACCTGCGGCTGCCCGCCCGGGGCGCTGCCGGTCGCCCGGCTGGTGGCGGGTGTCCTCGGCGAACCCGTGTCGTAGGCATTGCCGAGGGCCTGCGGGGTGTAGTTCGTACCACTGCGCAGCGCCGGCCCGGTGGTCCGGACCGTCCCGGCCCCCGCGGCGCCCTCGGGCGCGCTGGCCGGCCGATCCATGGCGGGGGCGCTGCCGGAGTCGTCCGACGCGGGCATCGACAGCTGGTTGAGGCCCAGGGCGACGGCGATGACGGCGATCGCGGCAGCGGCCACGGGTGCGCCACGGCTGGCCCAGCCGCGCCGGCGGCGACCCGGGCCGGTGGACACCCCGCGCCCCGGCCCCCCGGCGGGTGTGGGGAGAGCCGGCCGTCGACCGGCACCGCCCTGCGTCGGTACGACCACTGGTGTCGCCGGATCGACGCTCGACGCGGCGGTGCGCGCGTCCCCGGTCGAGGTGTCGTTCGTCGGCTGCGCGGAGGCCAACGCGGCCAGCAGCCGGTCGGTGATCGCCGGTGGCATCTGCGGGGACGGCTCGGCCCAGCGGGTCAGGTCCGCCCGGACCTCGGTCACGGCAGGGGCCAGCAGCGCGTACGCCTCGGCCCAGGACGGGTCCGCGGAGACCAGCTGGGCGACCTCGTCCTGCTGCGGGGTGCCGTCCAACGCCCCGCCGAGGTAGTCGGCGAGGAGGTCGGCGTCGACCTCCCGGAACCCCTCGGTCGTCACGTGTCCTCCTGGTTGGCGTCCCGCCGGTACCGGCCTGACCTCGATCCGACGCCCTCCACCGGGCCGGGGTTCCCCGGCGTGACGCCGGGCACGCCCGGGGCGGTCGGGTCCGGTCGGGCCGAAGACGTCGCGGCGGCAGCGGGGCGGAGATGCCCGAGCAGCACGGCCAGCCGTGCCCGGCCCCGGGCACACCGGCTCTTCACCGTCCCCTCGGCGACGCCGAGGATGCGGGCGACCTCGGCGACCGGATAGCCCTGCACGTCGACCAGTACCAGCGCGGCGCGTTGCTCGACGGGCAGCGCGGCGAGCGCCTCGCGGACAACCAGCACGGTGTCGTGGTCCGTCGCCGGTGCGGCCGGCTCCAGCCGGCCGGTGCCCGATCCGTCCTCGGAGCGGTTGCCGTCCGGCAGCGGCACTGTGGGGTGCGCCTGCCGGCGGCGGATCCGGTCCAGGCAGGCGTTGACCACGATCCGGTGCAGCCAGGTGGTGACGGCGGAGTCACCGCGGAACCGGGCCGCCGCCCGATGCGCCGACAGCAGGGCGTCCTGGAGTGCGTCGGCTGCCTCCTCACGGTCGCCGAGCGTCCGCAGGGCCACCGCCCACAACCGGTCGCGGTGCCGGTGGAACAGTTCGGCGAAGGCGTCCCGGTCGCCGGCGACGTGCGCGCGCAGCAGCTCCAGGTCCGGTGCGGCGGCACGCCCGTCCATCACCGCGTCCAGCGAGTGCGGTGCCCGGATCGTGGCGCCCGGCTCACGACCCCTGGACCGTAATCTCCTGCACCCCCAGCTTGAACCCGCCCTCCGACGGCGGCAGCTCGGTGATCCAGAACAGCAGGTACTGGTATTTCTGGTCGGCGTCGAAGCCGTTGAACGTCATTGTGGTGCCGTCGTGGTCCTCGAACGGCTGGCCGATGGCGGTCTTGTAGCTCGCCACCAACTGCTTGTCACCGTTGGTGCTGGACGGCGGGTTGGTGGTGCCGGCGAGAAGCTGGGCGGACGCACCGGTGGCTGACAGCACCGCCTGCACCGACTTGACGGTGTGCGGCTCGCCGAGGTCGATCCAGACGCCCATGCCCTTCTTCAGGTTGCCGAAGTTGGGCCTGTTCACGTAGGTCTCGGTCTCCCAGCCTTTGTCCTCGTCACCGTCGATGACCTTTTCGGCGCCTCGGACCTCACTGCGGTTCTTGCTGTCCGGGTCGATGATCCGGACATCCTTGACCGTCAACTTGCGCGCCGTCGCGGCGGCCGGGGTGGCGTCACCGGCCGGGGCACTGGAGGTCGGTGCGGCGACCGGGTTCGACTTCGGGTCGTCGTCGTCGCCGCCCAACGCGATGATTCCGATCAGCAGACCGACCAGGGCGACGGCCAACAGGCCGGCGATGCCGACGGCGGCCTGAAGCATCTCGGTGGCGG
>NZ_JAGPXZ010000267.1:0-7361 GCF_018070305.1 Micromonospora sp. M51
GGCCCGTTCCCGCCGGCCGGCCCGACGCCCGGTCAGCCGGCCGGTCCGATACCGGGTCAGCCACCCGCCCCGTGGGGTCAGCAGCCGCCCGGCGGCTACGGGATGCCGCCCGCCGCGCCGACGAAGACCGGCCGCAACGTCGCCCTCATCATCGCGGCGGTGGTGCTGCTGGTGCTCTGTCCGTGCCTCGGCCTAGCCGGTTGGGCGGTCTGGAAGGTGGCCGACGCTGGCAGCGATGCGGCGCGTACCCCGTCGACGAGCGCTCCGGTCGTGCCACCCGCCCTGCCCAGCGACGCGCCGCCGTCAGCCGCGCCGTCTCCGGACGAGGAGTTCGCGCGGGGCGACTGCGTGGTGAACGACGGCAGCGAGGACGACGCGGAGCTCCGCAAGGTGCCGTGCGGCCCGAACACGTATCAGGTGCTGCTGCGCATTCCGGCGACCACCGACGGCGACCGGTGTGAGGTGCTCGCGCCTCAGGCGACAGCGAACTACGTGCACGACAACTCGGTCGACCTGTTCGACTACGTGCTCTGTCTGAAGAAGCGGTAGCTCCGAGCTGGGCGGCCGGTCCGCCGATTGGCAAAACTAGGGCTGTCTAGCGTCCACGCTAGACAGCCCTAGTTTGTTGTCGACGGTTCCGACACGCCGGTAGCCGCATCTATCCATGTCTAGCCCCGCAGCTAGATGGCCCGATAATCTGCGATGCGTGGATCCGGTCCGCAACCCGTACGCGCCGGGCGCCGGCCAGCGCCCGCCCGAACTCGCCGGGCGGGGGCGGGAGCTGGACGTCTTCGACATCGTGCTGGAGCGCATCGCCCGCGGCCGACCCGAGCGCAGCCTGATGCTCACCGGGCTACGCGGCGTCGGCAAGACGGTCCTGCTCAACACCCTCCGGTCCCAGGCGATCAACCGGCTCTGGGGCAGCGGCAAGATCGAAGCTCGACCGGACCAGTCATTGCGCCGACCGGTCGCCGCCGCGCTGCACATGGCGGTGCGCGAGTTGGCCCCCCGCCACCGCGCACCGGACCGGATCGACGCGTTCCTCGGCGTCCTCAAGGCGTTCGCCCAGCGGTCCACCCCGACCGGCCGGGCCGGTGCCGCCACCAAGCTGCGCGACCGGTGGCAGCCCGGCATCGACGTGCCGGCCGCCAGCGGTCGGGCCGACTCCGGCGACATCGAGATCGACCTGGTCGAGCTGTTCAGCGACGCTGCGGCGGTGGCCAGCGACGTGGGCACCGGTATCGCCATCTTCATCGACGAGATGCAGGATCTCGGCCCGGAGGACGTGTCGGCTCTCTGCGCCGCCTGCCACGAGCTGTCCCAGCTCGGCGCACCGCTGATCGTCGTCGGTGCCGGCCTTCCGCACCTGCCGGCAGTGCTCAGCGCCGCCAAGTCGTACTCCGAACGGTTGTTCCGCTACCAGCGCATCGACCGGCTCGACCGGATCGCCGCCGACCAGGCGCTCTGCGCGCCCGCCGAGCGCGAGGAGGTCGAGTACGAGCAGAAGGCCCTCGACCTGCTCTACGAGAAGTCCGGCGGCTACCCCTACTTCGTCCAGGCGTACGGCAAGGCGACCTGGGACAACGCGCCGCGCTCGCCGATCACGGCCGCCGACGTGCGGGTCGCCGCACCCGAGGCGGAAGCTGAGCTGGCGGTCGGGTTCTTCGGGTCCCGGTTCGAACGGGCCACTCCCGCCGAACGTGAGTACATGCGGGCGATGGCCACGTTGTCCGCGGTGGAGGGCGAGCCCGGCGCGGTGGTCCGCGACGACATGGACGCCGCGGTGCCCACCGCGGAGATCGCCCGAGCCCTCGGCCGCAAGCCGGCCAGCCTCTCCCCGGCCCGGGACGCGCTGATCAAGAAGGGGTTGATCTACTCAGGTGAGCGGGGCACCGTCGCCTTCACGGTCCCGCACTTCGGCCGGTACCTGCGGACGCAGCCGGCCTGACCACCACCCACCGCGCCGGCCCGGTCAGACCTTCGACCAGGGCGCCGGAAAGAGCACCTCGCCGCGCGGCGGAGGGCCTTCCTCGCTGGTGGACGGCGGCAGCACCAACGCCTGCCACGGCTCACCGAGGCCCGCCCACGGACCGGTCAGGCCCAGCTCACTCGCCGGGCCGAACCCGAACCGGCGGTAGAAGGCCGGCGCGCCGAGGACGACGACGAGTCGCTCACCCAACTCGGTGGACGCGTCCAGTGCGGCCTGCACGACCGCTGTGCCGTGCCCGACACGTTGCCGGTGCGGCGCCACCGCCACCGGGCCGAGCGCCAGCACGGGCACGTCGGCGCCTCGCTCCGGCCGCAGACGCACCCGGGTGAGCAGCGCGTAACCGACCACCTCACCGCCGTACTCGGCGACCATGGCCAGCTCCGGCAACCAGGCGGTGGTGTCGCGCAGCTCGTCCACCAGGCTGACCTCCGGCGGCGTCGTCACGTCCGGGCGGGCGAAGGCCGCGGCCAGCACGCGGCGCACCGAGCCGGCGTCGGCCGGGTCCTCGGGGCGTAGCCGCAGCGTGGTCACCCGCGCGACGTTACCCGTCGGTGCCCGTCCATCCGTGACTGTCGCTCGATTCGGCGTGGCGTACGTGTACGAACACCAATCCGATCCTGCGGTTGCCCGGGTAGCAAACGCCGCGACGGGGTATGACTGATCCATGACGCCCGTACGCTCCCTCGCCCGCGCCATGCTGAGCGGCATCTTCGTGGTCAGCGGGTATCGCAACTTCCGCGCTCCCGGCCGGCTGTCGGCCGCCGCCAAACCCGTGACCGACAAGGTCGCACCGATGCTGAAGAAGGCGCACCCGAGCTTCCCCACCGAGACCGAGACGTTGATCCGACTCAACGCCGCCGTGCAGGTCAGCGCCGGGTTGATGCTGGCCACCGGCCGGTTCAGCCGACCCGCGGCGCTGGTCCTCGCCGGCACGCTGGTGCCGGTGACCGTCGCCGGGCATCCCTTCTGGAAGAACGACGACCCGATCGCCAAGAACAACAACCAGATCCACGTCCTGAAGAACATCGGGCTCCTCGGCGGTCTGCTGCTCGCCGCGGCGGACACCGGCGGCAAGCCGGGGCTGCGGTGGCGGACGGGCCATCGCATCGGCCACTCTCGACGTTCCGTGCAACGCGCCGTCCGGACCGCCCGACGCGAGGCCCGAATCGCCGTCCGCTCCGCCTCCACCGCACGTCGGCTCCCCGGCTGACCTGCGTCGATCCGTCTCGGTCTCACCCCCACCCCCCGCTAAGGGCACGAATTACCTGAACCACCCGGTAGGCGTTAACGCGGTGGAAATGTCAAAAACATGTGTGGGATCGGACACGGTCGCATAACGCGGGAGGCACTGACGTGAGGCGCCGTTCTAGGCTCCGTGCAGGACCTGGACGGATAGGACAACCTTGGTACGGGGGTGGCCACGCCATGCCGACGGATGTCGGTAGACGGGCGGACCGCCTCGCCCCAATCCAACGGGTGACGCGCGGGATCGACCGCGTGACGCGCGGGATCGATCGTAGGAACGTCGTACGGGGTGCCATCGTGGCCGCCGTCGCCTATGCCGCATGGCTCGCCATCGGCGCTTTCGGGCGACCGTACAACTTCTTCGACATGAAGATCTACCACGGTGCCGTGGTGTGGTGGGCGAGCGGTCACGAGCTCTACGAGTTCATCGCGCCCGAAACCACGCTCGGGTTCACCTACCCACCCTTCGCCGGGCTGGTCATGTTGCCGATGGCGCAGCTGCCGATCGACGCGGCCGGCCTGGTCAACGCCGCCGCCAGCATCGCCGCGTTGGCGCTGGTGCTGGCCGGGCTGCTCCGACCCATCGTGGACCGGCTGGGGTGGCCACTGTGGTTCACGGTGGCCGTGGCGGTGCCGCTCGCGGTCGCCATCGAGCCGGGCCGGGAGACGCTCGGGTACGGCCAGGTCAACATCCTGCTGTTCGCCCTGATCATGGCTGACCTGATCGGCCTTCGCTGGCGGTCCCGCCGGGGCACCCACTACGCCGCCACCGACGGCCCGCTGCTGCGCTTCGTCTACGGCGGGGCCTGGGCCGGGGCCGGGATCGGCCTCGCCACCGCTGTCAAGCTCACCCCGGCGCTGTTCATCGCCTACCTGCTGATCACCCGTCAGTGGCGGGTGGCGGCCACCGCCATCGGCACCACGATCGGCGTGACGCTGGGGACCTTCGCGATCGTCGGCGACGAGTCGCGGACCTACTTCGGCAGCGTGCTGTGGCAGACCGAACGGGTCGGCGCGGCGGACATGACGCCCAACCAGTCCCTCGCCGGTCTGCTCGCCCGGCTGTACGACTCGATCGAGACTCCGGGGCTGTTGTGGCTCGCCTTCTCGGTGCTGGTCCTGGCGCTGGGCCTGTCCCGGGCCGCGAGTTCCCGCGCCGACGGTGACGAGCTGACCGCCTTCACGCTTGTCGGTCTCACCGCGAACGTGATCAGCCCGATCTCCTGGACGCACCACCTGGTCTGGGTGATCCCGGCGATCATCGTGCTGGCCGACGCCGCTGTGCGTCGCCGCGAGGCGAGCCGGGGGACACCGCAGCGCACCGGTCAGGGGCCGGTCTTCGGCGGGCTCCCCGGGGTCAACGGGCTCCGCCCGCCGATCTGGTACCCGACGCTGACCGGGCTGCGCCACGGCGTCGCCGCGATCGGGCTCTACCTGCTCTTCCTGATCTCGCCGATCTGGCCGTACGAACACCAACTGCCGGAGATGTCGCACTACCAGGACGGTCTGTTCGGCGCGCTGATGGAGAACTCGCTCGCGCTCGCCCTGATCGTGCTGGTCGCCGCGCTGCCCTGGCGACCGGGTGCGGAGCCCGCGTTCTACGGCGACCGGCTGTCCAGGGCCGTGGCGGTCAACGGTCACCGCTGACGGGTGGGGGCAGGTGACCCGTCAGGGGCAGTTGACCCATTCCTCGGTGCCGTCGGTGAAGACCTGCCGCTTCCAGATCGGCAGTCGCGCCTTGACCTCGTCGACCAGCCGGGCGCAGGCCGCGAAGGCCGCCGCCCGGTGCGCGGTGCTCACCGCGGCGACCAGCGCCACGTCACCGATCGCCAGGGGGCCGACCCGGTGCGAGACCGCCACCGCGTAGACGTCGGGCTCCGCGGCGATCTCGGCGGCCACCTCGCGCAGTACCTGCTCGGCGCTCGGGTGCCCCTCGTACTCCAGGCTGGTGACCTGGCGGCCGTGGTCGTGGTCGCGGACCACGCCCTGGAAGGACACCACCGCGCCGGCCCGCCGGTCGGCGACCGCGGCCTCGTGTGCGGCCAGGTCGAGTGGCCGGTCGGTGACCTCGCCGAAGGTGACAGCTGGTGCGGTCACGACGCACGCTCCCCGGGAAACAACGGCAGGGGCACGATCGGCACCCGGTCGCCCGGCTCGCCGCTGGTGCCGGGGCGGATGACGGCGAACCCGTCCGCGCCGGCCACGCCCCGCAGCATCGCCGAGCCGACGTGGCGGACCGGGGACGCCACCCCGGCGGCTCGGTCCAGTCGGACCAGCGCCAGGTGGGTGTGGTCACCGCGGCCGGGCACCGCCTCGGCCAACGTGGCCTGCGGCAACACCGGCATCGACCGGCCCTGGAGGCCGGCGAGCAGTGGGGCGACCAGCGACACCAGCGCGACGATCGCGGACTGCGGGTTGCCCGGCAGCCCGGCCACGAACCGGGCACGCCCGTCGGGGCCGGTCAGCCGGGCCAGCAGCATCGGGAAGCCGGGGCGGACCGCCACCGTGTTGACCACGTAGTCGGCGCCGAGCGCCTCCAGGGTCGGGTGCAGGTGGTCGACCGGACCGTTCATCGTGCCGCCGGTGGTGCAGACCAGATCGGCGTTCGTCAGCGCCGAGCGCAGTGCCGCCACGTGCGCGGGCAGCGTGTCGGCCACCGGGCCGACCACGTCGGACGGGCGGACCTGGCAGCCGTAGCGCCGCAGCCACGCCGGCACCGAGGGGCCCAGCGCGTCGCGGACCCGACCGGCCGCGGGCGGGCCCGCTGTCAGCAGCTCGTCGCCGAAGACCAGCAGCGCGGCACGCGGCGCCCGTCGAACCCGCAGCGTGTCGTGCCCGCAGGTGGCCGCCAGGCCGATCACCGCCGGGTCGACCGGCGTGCCGGCCGGCAGCAACACCTCATCGGCGTACGCCTCCTCGCCGGGTTTGCGCCACTCGGGCGTGCTCCGGGGAACGCCGCTGACCAGGCCGTCAGCATTTTTCGACTCTTCCACGCGCAGCACGGCGGTGGCCCCCTCGGGCACCATCGCACCGGTCGCGATCTCGACGGTCGTGTCGTCCTCGGTGAGCGGCGCGGGGGTGCTGCCGGCCAGGACCCGCCCGACGACGCGCCACGGACCACTGCCGCGCACCGCCCAGCCATCCACGCTGGAGGTCGGGAACGCCGGCAGGTCGGTGCGGGTGGTCAACGGCTCGGCCAGGGTCGACCCGTCGGTGTCGACGAGTGGTCGGGCGACGGTGGGCAGCGCGGCGGCCAGGCCGACCGCGTAGACCCGCGAACGCGCTTCCTCCCACCCGGCAGGCGGGGGTGCGCTGACCCGATCCGCGTTGGGTGCGGTTTCCGTGCTCACCGACCGAGCCTATCGGCACGGACCGACACCCGTCCGGGCCTGGCGTGCACCAGGTGGCCCCAAGCGGTTCAGTGGTCCCCGCCGCGAAGCTGGTCGACGGTGTGCCCGAGGATCGGCCCGAGAACGGCCAGGCCGTCCCGGGCGCCACCGGTCGAGCCGGGCAGGTTGACCACCAGCATCCGACCGGCGACCCCGGCCAGGCCCCGGGACAGCACCGACGTCGGCACCCGGTCACGGCTGTGCGCGCGGATCGCCTCGGCGATGCCGGGCACCTCGTAATCCAGCAGGCCCCGGGTCACGTCCGGCGTCCGGTCCGACGGGGTCACTCCGGTGCCACCACTGGTCACCACCACGTCGACACCGTCGGCGCGGGCGGCCCGCAGGGCCTCGCCGACCGGCTCACCGTCGGGCACCACCACCGGATCGTCGACCTGGCAGCCCAGCTCGCGCAGCCCGGCGACGAGCAGCGGACCGCTGGTGTCGGCGTAGACACCGGCCGCTGCCCGATTGGAAGCGACGATCACCCGGGCCCGGATCACTGTCGGTCCTCCGGACGAACCCACTCGCCGGTCTTGCCGCCCTCCTTGCGCAGCACCCGGACCGCCTCCACCGAGGCCGCCGGGTCAACCGCTTTGACCATGTCGACCAGGGCGAGACCGGCGACGGCCACGGCCGTCAGGGCCTCCATCTCCACCCCCGTCCGGTCTGCCGTGCGGGCAGTGGCCGTGATCTCCACGGTGTCGGTGGTCAGCCGCAGGTCGACGGTGACGCCGTGC
>NZ_JAGPXZ010000268.1:0-7361 GCF_018070305.1 Micromonospora sp. M51
GTCCTGTGCGGTGGCCACGATGGCCGGCACCTCGCCGCCCGGCCCGTTCAGGTGCGGCTCAACGACGTGCAGGACGAACCCGGCGGTGACCGCGGCGTCGAACGCGTTGCCCCCGCGTTCGAGGATGCCCATCGCCGCCTGGCTGGCGAGCCAGTGGGTGGAGGACACCATGCCGAAGGTGCCCTGCAACGTGGGTCGGGTGGTGAACGTCATGACAACACCTCACTGGGATCTGCGGTGCGAACGTCGGGGCCGGTGCCGTCCGGCTGGACCAGGTGGCACGCGGCCATGCCGTCGCCGATCGCGGTCTGCGCCGGCACCTCGGTCGCGCACCTGTCGAAGGCGAGCGGGCACCGGGTCCGGAACCGGCAGCCCGACGGCGGGTCGAGCGCGGACGGCAGGTCGTCGCCGAGCAGCACCGGCTGACGGTGGCGCTGACGCACCGGATCAGCCACCGGCGCGGCGGACAGCAGCGCCTGCGTGTACGGGTGGGCGGGCCGGGCGAAGATCCGCTCGCGGCTGCCCCGCTCGACGAGTTGCCCCAGGTACATGACCGCGATCTCGTCGGCCAGGTACTCGACGGCGGAGAGGTCGTGGGTGATGAAGAGGCAGGCGAACCCGATGTCGCGTTGCAGGTCGGCGAGGAGGTTGAGCACCGACGCCTGCACCGACACGTCGAGCGCGCTGGTCGGTTCGTCGGCGATGAGCAGCATCGGTTCGGAGATCAGTGCCCGTGCGATGCTGACCCGCTGGCGTTGCCCGCCGGACAGTTCGTGGGGATAGCGACGGGCCACCTCGGCGCGCAGGCCCACCCGTTCCAGTTGGGGAGCGACGCGGGCCTCCCGCTCGCGCCGGGACATCCGTTTGCCGGAAAGCCGCAGCGGCTCGGCCACGATCTCACCCACCAGCATGCGCGGGTCCAGGGACGCGGCCGGGTCCTGGAAGACGATCGACACCGCGCCGCGATGGGGGCGCAGGTGCCGTCGGGACAGGTGGGTGACGTCAGTGCCGGCGATCCGCACCGTTCCCGCTGTCGGCTCGACGAGGCGCACCACGCAGCGGCCCACCGTCGACTTTCCGGAGCCGCTCTCCCCCACCAGGGCGGTGACCCGGCCGCGCGGGATGGTCAGCGACACCCCGTCCACGGCACGCACCGGGCCGAAGTGCATCACCAGGTCCGTGATCTCCAGGGCGTTCGGCTGCGGCGTCATCGGTTCGCCTCCTGAGGGGCCGTCTCGCACGGGTGCCAGCAGGCCGCGACGTGGTCGGTGCCACCGACCCCCGCCAGCGGCGGGGCGGCCGTGCGGCACCGCTCGTCGGCGGCCGGGCAGCGATCCGCGAAGGTGCAGGCGTCGGGTTGGCTGGCCAGGACGGGCACCAGCCCGGGGATCTCGGTCAACCGGTCCGTCCCGGCGTGCCGGCCCGGCTGCGGCGACGCCGACAGCAGACCGGCGGTGTACCGGTGTCGGGGGTGGGCGAACAGGTCGTCCACCGGTGCCCGTTCCGCCACCCGTCCCGCGTACATGACGACGACGCGGTCCGCGATGTCGGCGATCACGCCGAGGTCGTGGGTGATGATGAGGACACTCGTGCCGAGCTGGTCGCGCAGGTTCCGCAGCACCTGCAGGATGCCGGCCTGCACGGTGACGTCCAGTGCGGTGGTCGGCTCGTCGGCCACCAGCACCTTCGGGCCGCAGGCCACCGCCATCGCGATCATCACGCGCTGGCGCATGCCGCCGGAGAGCTGGTGCGGATAGGTGTCGACGCGTTGGGCCGCGGACGGGATCCCGACGAGCGTCAGCAACTCGACGGCGCGCGCCCGCGCCGCCCGCCGGGACATCCGCTCGTGGACCTGGAGCACCTCGCCGATCTGCCTCCCGACGGTGAGCACCGGGTTCAACGACGTCATCGGTTCCTGAAAGATGTAGGCGATCTCCCGGCCCCGGACCCGGCGAAGCGCCGCCTCGCGGGCCCCGATCAGCTGGGTGCCGTCCAGGCGTACCGAGCCGGTGACCCGGGCGCTGCCCGGTAGCAGCCCGGCGATGCTCATCGCGGTGACGCTCTTTCCGCACCCCGACTCGCCCACCATCCCAACGATCTCGCCGGGCGCGAGGTCAAGGCTGACACCGTCGACCGCCGAGACGGTGCCGGTCTCGGTGGGGAACGACACCGACAGGTCGCGGATCTCCAGCACGGGCGCTCCGGCCGTGGTCATCGTCGGTCTCCCTTCGGGTCGAGGGCGTCGCGCAGGGCGTCACCGAAGACGTTGAACGCCAGCGCCAGCCCCATGATGACGACGCCGGGCAGGACGGCGGCCCACGGTGCGCGGGCGGCGAACTGCTGGGCGGTGGCCAACATGGTGCCGAGGCTGGGAGCCGGGGGCTGGATGCCGAGGCCGAGGAACGACAGCACCGCCTCGCCGAGGATCGCGGCCGGGATGGCGACGGTGGCCTGCACCAGGATCACCGACGTCGCGTTTGGCAGGATGTGCCGGGCCAGCACCCACAGGTCGCTCGCGCCGTCGACGACGGCCGCCGCCACGAAGTCGAGTGACTTGAGGCGCAGGGTGTCCGAGCGGACCACCCGGATCACCCCGGGGATCTGGGCGATGCCGATGGCCACCGCGGCGTTGCCGAGGCTGGCGCCCCGGATGGCCGCCAGCCCCACCGCCATGATCAGGAACGGGAACGCCAGCAGCAGGTCGGTGAAGCGGGAGATCACCGCGTCCCAGGCCCGGAAGTAGCCGGCCGCGAGCCCGAGTGGCACCCCGATGACCAGGGACGTGGCCACCGCGAGGAGCCCCACCTGCAACGACGCCCGGGCACCGAGCATGATGCGGGAGAGGACGTCGCGGCCGAGGTCGTCGGTGCCCAGCAGGTGCCCGGCGGTGCCGGGCGGTGCGAACGTACGGGCGAAGTCGGTCTGGTCGACCGAGTAGGGCGCGAGCCAGGGCGACAGCACGGCGATGACGCCCGCCAGCGCGAGCACGACGAAACTCACGACGGCGAGCGGGTTTCGGCGCAGCCGCCGCAGCACGCGGGTACGCCGGGTGACGCTGGCGGTGCCGGTCTCCGCCATCGGTACGGTGAGGACGGTCATGCCGGATCTCCCGTCACCCGGATGCGGGGATCGATGACCGAGTAGAGCAGATCCACGAAGAGGTTGATCACGATGTAGGCCGCCGCGGTGAGCAGGACGACGGCCTGGATCACCGGGTAGTCCCGTTGGAACACCGCGTCGATGGTCATCTTGCCGAAGCCCGGCAGCCCGAAGATCTGTTCGGTGACGACCGCGCCGGAGATCAGCCCGCCGAGTTGCAGGCCCACGACGGTCACCACCACGATGAGGCTGTTGCGCAGGGCGTGCCGGGTGATGACGGCGCGCGGTCGCAGCCCCTTCGCCTTCGCCGTCCGCACGTAGTCGGAGGAGAGCGAGTCGAGCATCGCCGAGCGGGTCTGCCGCATGATGATGGCGGCGAGGCCGGTGCCGAGGATCACCGCGGGCAGGACGATGTGGTGCAGGTTGTCCACCGGGTCCTCCAGGATCGGCACGAAGCCGGAGGCGGGGAAGAGCCCGGTCGCCACGGACAGGTAGAGGATCGCCAGCAGCCCCAGCCAGAAGTGCGGCACCGACAGGCCGATCAGGGCCAGGCCGTTGGCGAGCCACTCCGCCGGCCGTCCACGACGGACCGCCGCGAGCACCCCGGCGCCGACACCGAGCGCCGACGCGATGAGGATCGCCACGACGGACAGCTCGACGGTCACCGGCAGCGCGGTCGTGAGCATCGACGAGACCGGCGTGCCCGTGCGGATCGACACGCCGAAGTCGCCCTGCGCCATCCGCTCCACGTACTGGGCGAACTGCACCGGCAGCGGCTGGTCCAGCCCGTAGTGCCGACGGATCGCCTCCAGGGCCTCCGGCGACCGGTCCTCGCCGGCCAGCGCGAGGGCCGGGTCACCGGGGAGCGCCCGTACGCCGACGAAGACCACGATCGTCGACAACAGCAGGGTCACTGCCGACTGCCAGGCACGGGTGAGCAGATATCGGGCCACGACGACCTACTTGCCGAAGCCGGCGAAGGCCGCCCGGATGACGCCGTCCGGGTAGACCTGCAAACCCTGAACCTGCTTGCTGACGGCGGTCAGGTTGCGCTGCCGGTAGAGGTAGATCAGGGCGTCGTCCTGCTGCAGCAGGGTGACCGCCTGGCCGTACAGCTTGCGGCGCTGCTCGACGTCACCGGCCTGGCGGGCCTGGGTCAGCAGCGTGTCGAGCTGCGGGTTGCGGTAGCCGGCGACGTTCTGGCTGCCGCCGGTGCCGACGAAGTTGGTGATGTTGGCGTCCGGGTCGATCCGTCCGCTCCACCCCAGTTGCAGCAGCTCGAAGTTGCCGCGGTCCTGCTCGTCGAGGAGCGAGGAATACTCCACCGGGTTGATCTTCAGGTCGAATCCGCCGTCCTTGACCATGGACTGCAACGCCTGGGCCAGGCGCAGCGTGTCAGGGGTGTTCGAGGCGAGCATCGTCACCTCGTACGGCGTCTGCACGCCGGCCTCGGTCAGCAGCTGCTTGGCCTTGGCGGGGTCGTGCGCCGGGCAGGTCTGCGCCTCGGGGGACGAGAACGTGCTCGCTGGCGAGATCGGCGAGCAGGCGACGGCGTGCTCACCGTTGAAGACCGCGTCGACCAGGGCCTTGCGGTCGATGGCGTGCTCGAAGGCCTGCCGCACCTTGGCGTTCTGGGCGAGCGGGCGGTTGATGGGCTTGGGAGTGGTGCCGACACCGTCGACGTTGCCGACGTTGATGGTCAGGCCCTGGTATCCGAGGGACTGCGACTGAAGGACGGAGACCGCGGCGTCCTGCCGGAGCGAGGCGACGTCCTGGGTGGAGACGGAGTCGGCCACCTGCGCGTCACCGGAGCGCAGGTTGGCGGCCCGGATGCTCGCGTCGGTGAGGATCCGCCACGAGATGCCATCCAGGTGCACCTTGCTGGCGTCGTAGTAGTTCGGGTCCCGCACCACCTCGATCGAGTTCTGGGGCACCCGCTTGGCGAACTTGAAGGGACCGACGCAGACCGGCGCCGAGGCGAAGTCGTCCCCCCGGGCCTGCAGTGCCTGCGCGCTCATGATCATGCCGGCCCGGTCGGCGAGGGCGCCGAGCAGCGGCGCGAACGGCTGCTTCAGCCGTAGGACGACGGTCTGCGCGTCCGGGGTGTCGACGCCGTCGATGGGGCCGAGTTCGCTCTTGCGCGCCGACCGGGCGTTGGTGAGGTGGCGTTGCAGGGTGGCCTTCACCGCGGCCGAGTCGAACGCCGTCCCGTCCGCGAAGCGCACGCCGGGCCGCAGCGGGATGGTCACCGTCCGGCCGTCGTCGCTCGTGGTGGGCAGGGCCGTCGCGAGCTGCGGTACGACCTGCGCCTGCTCGTTGACGTCGTAGAGCTTCTCGCACATCGCCTGGAAGACGTAGCGGGAGTAGAGGCTTCTCGACAGTGTCGGGTCCAGCGCGTCGGGTTCGGCGGAGAGGGCGATGACCAGGTTGCCGCCCTGCTTCACGGAGGCGGGGTCCGCGGGCGTGCCGAAGGCGTCCTGGCCGGCCGACTGGTCGCCGCCGGACGGGTTGCCGCCATCGCTGTTCGACACCGGTGAGCAGGCGACGGCCGTGCAGACGACGGCAACCGCCGCCACCGCGGCCCGGAGCACCCGACGGCGGGGCAGTGTCGTTTCGCGGACGGAGAGGTTCGTCATGGAGAGCTCCTCAAGTGGGCGATTCGGGGAGCGTATGTTGTATACGATGACCGCCGCAAGACCTCCGTGACGGGGCTTCTCAGGCCGGGGTGCGGCCGTACAGGGCCGCGCGCAGCGCCGGCCGGAAGACCCGCCGGACATCGGCCGGGGACAGCGCACCGACCGAACGGATCGGGTTCAGGTACCGCGTGAAGATCAGCCCACCCAGCACAGCGACCGCTGCGGTGGCCCGTCGCGTCGCGTCCGGCCCGCCGATAAATTCAGCGATGCGGAGGCGCAGCTCACCGTCCAGGTAGTCCCTCAGGGCGCGCATCGTGGCGGCATCCTGCACCGCCATCCGGTTCTGCGCGGGCCCGGCGGCGTCCCACAAGCCGGTGACCGAGTCCAGCAGACGGTCGGCCAACTGCTCCCGGTTGCCCTGCAACGCCTGGTCGAGAGCGGTGGGATCAACGCAGAGCAGGTTCAGTGACTGACTGAAGAGGCCCTGCTTGGAGCCGAAGTGGTAGCTGATCAGCGCCACGTCGACGCCAGCGGCGGCGGCGACGGCCCGCAGGGTGGTGCCCGGATAACCGTGCTTCAGGAACAGCTCGCGGGCGGCCCGCGCGATGCGGGCCTTGGTGTCGGGGTTGCCGCGGGGCCGGCCCCGAGTTTTATTCAACACGGTTGAATACTGCGCTTCCCCGCTGGCACGGTCAACGCCGTCAACCCCAGCGAGGAGCGAACACATGCGCACTGTCGTCTTCGGCGCCACCGGCCCCACCGGCCGTCAGATCACCGAACAGGCTCTGGCCGCCGGCCACGAGGTCGTCGCTGTCACCCGCCGCCCGCCCGCCGGGCCACCGCGCCCCGGCCTCACCGTGGTCAGCGCCGACGTCGCCGACCCGGAGGCCGTCGACCGGGCGGTGGCCGGCGGCGACGCCGTCCTGTCCAGCCTGGGCGTCCCGCTCACCCCGAAGCCGATCACCGTCTACTCGACGGGCAACGCGAACATCCTGGCCGCCATGCACCGCCACGGGGTCAAGCGCCTGATCACCGTCAGCTCCAGCGTGCTCGACCCCACCTGGCGACCGACCGGCGAGTTCTTCTTCAACAACGTGCTGGACCCGCTGTTCAACCGCAGGGCGGGCCGCACCGCGCACGAGGACATGCGGCGGATGGAGTCCCTCGTCCGCGAGAGCGACCTGGACTGGACCATCGCCCGACCGTCCGGGCTGTTCGACCACCCGAGCGTCACCCGCTACCAGGTGGCCGAGGACGTCGCCGACGGCCTCTTCACGGCACGCGCGGACCTGGCGGCGAGCATGCTGGCGCAGCTGACCGACGAGCGGTACGTCCGGCGGGCGATGGCGGTGGTCACCACCGAGGTCAGGCCGAGCATCGCGGGTCTGATCTGGCGCGAGGCCGTGCTGAAGAAGAAGTGACCCGACGGCCGGGCCCCGGTGGGAAGCGGCCCGCTCAGCGCCGCTTCCCACCGTCCTCCTAGGAGTTGTACGCCTGCGCGGTCACCGTGACCTGACGGGCTACGCCCGGCCGCGCCGGCCAGGAGACCCGTACCTCCCGGGTCTCCCCCGGCAGCAGCCAGAAGTAGTTGTCGTCGTAGCGGGCCGGCAGAACCCGGTTGCCGTC
>NZ_JAGPXZ010000269.1:0-7357 GCF_018070305.1 Micromonospora sp. M51
CTACGTCGACCACACCCGACTGGTCGAGGCGATCCGGGCCGGCGACCCCGGCCGGGCGGCGCTCGAAGCCGGCGCTTTTCTGGAACCCGCCGTACGGGCATAGGTTGTGCCCGACAGAAAAGCGGACACCTCGGGAGTACGGATGCTCAAGGGCTTCAAAGACTTCATCATGCGCGGCAACGTCGTCGACCTGGCGGTCGGCATCGTCATCGGTGCTGCTTTCACGGGCGTGGTCACCCAGCTCACCAAGTCGTTCCTTGAACCACTGATCAAGGCAATCGGCGGGGGCACCAGCCTCTCGGCCGGGAAGTGGACACTCAACGGTCAGGTCTTCGACTGGGCGGCGTTCATCAACGCCCTGATCACGTTCCTGCTCACCGCCGCAGTGCTCTACTTCTTCGTGGTGTTCCCGATGAACAAGCTGGCCGAGCGGCGGCAGCGGGGCGAGGAGCCGCCGCCCTCGGCGCCGAGCGAGGAGGTCAAGCTGCTCACCGAGATCCGGGACGCCCTGGTCTCCGCCGGTCACACCACTCCCGGCCAGCAGCGCGGGGCGCTGGACGATGTGCTGGGCCGCCGTCCCGAGCCGCCGACGCAGCGCTGACGCCGAACGGATGCACATCGGCCCCTGTGGGATTCCCGCAGGGGCCGCACCTTCTCGTACGTGTGTTCGATAGAGTCCCGCCATGGAGCAGCGAAAGCACTGGTGGAACGGGAAGTGGGGGCGACTGGCCCGGCGGGACGTCTTCCTGCGGGTGGACGCCGACCGATGGCATGTCGAGCAGCGCGCCGGTGGCGCCGAGGGCATCTCCCGTTTCTACGAGTACGGCAGTGCGGACGAGGCCGAGGACACCGTCCGGGCACTGCTCGACGAGCCGGACACCTGGCGCGAGCTGTCTCCCCGACCGCCCGGCGGCTGGACCCTCCCGAACACCTGAATGGGTTGCGTGCCGCTGCGTGGCGGCCCGTCGCCCGCCACCTTGCGCGGGCCGTGGAGGCGGTATTGCTTTCGACGGTGATGCCTCCGCGGTATTGCTTTCGACGGTGATGCCTCCGAGGCATAGTGATGCCTCAGAGGCATCACGCTCTTCAGGCCCATCACCTGCGGACCTGCCGCCTCCGCAGCTATCACCTCCGGCACGGCGGCGTTTAGCGGCGCGACGCCCTGGGAACCGCAGCGGGATGGACCAGCAGGACGCGCAGCAGGCGACCATCTCACGGATCACCACCGGGATGCCGGTGGTCGACTCAGCCGGCACCGAGGTCGGAACCGTGGACCTCGTCCAGCGGGGCGACCCGAACGCGGTGACCGTCCAGACACCGACCGCCGACCCGGGCAGCAGCCTGGACGAGCTGATCGAGGCGACCGCGGTCGAGGAGCCGGACGTGCCGGCCGATCTGGCGGCGCGGCTGCTGCACAGCGGCTACCTGAAGGTCTCGACCGAGCTGACCCGCACCGGCGCGGTCTACGTACCGGCCGACCGGATCGGCTCGGTGGCCGACGGCCGGGTCCTCCTGGCCGTCGGCGTGGCCGACCTGCCATCCGAGGAGTAACCCGACGGCCCCGGCTCGGCGGGGGTGGCCTCGGCTGACGGGGCGGCTGGGCGGCGGTGGAAGAGCAGCAGCATCAGGCAGCCCGCGACCAAGCCCCAGAACGCGCCGCCCACGCCGATCAGCGTCACCCCGGACGCGGTCACCACGAAGGTGACAACGGCGGCCTCGCGGGTCGCCGGGTCGGTCACCGCCGAGGCGAGCGCGGTGGCGAGGGCGCCCAGCAGCGCCAGCCCGGCGACCGCCTCGATGAGGATCGGTGGGGCGACAGCGACAAGCGTGGTGGCCACCCCGGCGCCCAGGCCGAGCACTGCCAGTCCAGCGCCGGCCGTGACCGAGGCGATCCACCGGCGCTCCGGGTCGGGGTGCGCGTCGGGGCCGGCGGCGAGCGCGGCGGTGATCGCCGCGAGGTTCACCGCGTGCCCGCCGGCCGGGGCGGCGAGCAGGCTGGCCAGGCCGGTGGTACGTAGCGCGGCGCCGAACGGCGGCCGGTAGCCGTAGCCGACCAGCACCGCCATGCCGGGTACGTTCTGCGCGGCCATGGTGACCAGGAACAGCGGCAGGGCCACCCCGACCAGTGCGGACGCGTTCCAGGCCGGCGCGGTCAGGGTGACCGACGGGATCAGCGCGGCACCGGTCAGGCCGGCCGGCGGTGCGGTGAGCGCGATCGCCGCCACCGCCACCACCAGCGCACCGGGCACCGCCCAGCGGCGGGCGAACCGGTGCAGCAGCAGCCAGGCGACCACTACCGGCCCGGCCACCACCGGCAGCTCGACAAGCGCGCGGACCGGGGCTGTGCACAGCGGCAGCAGCACCCCGGCGAGCATCGCGCCGGCCACCGGCTTGGGAATGGCGGCCACCGCCCGACCGAGTGGCGGGAACAGTCCGGCGGCGACGATCAGCACGCCGGAGACGAGGAACGCGCCCACCGCCACCCGCCATCCGCCCGGTGGCGGCCCGGTCGCTACCAGCAACGCCGCGCCCGGAGTGGACCAGGCGGCGCTCATCGGTATCCGGTACCGCCAGCCCAGCCAGGCGGCGGCGAGGCCGCTCGCCACGCAGAGCGCGAGCAGGCCGGAGGCGGCCTGCGCGTCCGACGCGCCAGCCGCTCGGAGCCCGGCCAGCACGACGGTGAACGAGCTGGCGAAGCCCACCAGCGCGGTCACCACCCCGGCCAGCACCGGTTGTACGGGTCCCGCCACTCCAACCCTCCCGACTGTTCCGTTTACGGAACGGCAGCGTGTAGCACGATAGCCGGGTGTCACACCCACCACCAGCCCCGCGTCCGGGCCTCGACGTGGATCCCGCCGTCGTCGGACGCCGGGTCCGTGCTTTGCGCGAGGAGCGGGGGATCTCACTGTCCACACTCGCCCGGCTCGCCGGTGTCGGAAAGGCCACCCTCTCCGGCCTGGAGAACGGCACCCGCAACCCCACCCTGGAGACGCTCTGGGCGGTCACCGCGCAGCTCGGCGTACCGCTGACGGCCGTGCTGGCGGAGCCGGCCGCCGGGCCGACAGTGCACGGCTCCGCCGTCACCGCCACCCTGCTGGAGGTATTCACCGACACCGACGCGACCTACGAGCTGTACCGGATGCGGGTGGCGCCCGGCCCCGGGCAGCTCTCCCCCGCCCACCCGGCGGGGGTCACCGAGCACGTCACCGTCTTCGCCGGGGTGCTGCGCGCCGGGCCGGCCGACGCACCGCTGACCGCCCCGGCCGGTGGTCACCTCCGCTGGGTGTCGGACGTGCCGCACAGCTACGCGGCGGTGGGTGACGAGGAGGTCGCCGCCAGCCTGCTCCTGCGCTATCCGCGCCGCTGAGAACGGGCCGACCGGTCACGCACCGTCGGGGCCGCCGACGAAAATCGCAATCATTTCTCGACCTAGGTAGGAGGCGTAGAGACGAATGCGGGTTGTTCTTGGCAAGCTTGACCCCATGACGCTGATCCTCCGCTCGGTCATCCTCAACGACATCGGCTTGGTGCGCACCAACAACGAGGACTCCGCCCTCGCCGGTGACCGCCTGATCGCCGTCGCCGACGGCATGGGCGGGCTGCCTGCGGGCGAGGTGGCGAGCGAGATCGTGATCCGGATCCTGGACGAGCTGGCTCCGCCGACCGACCCCGACGGCGCCGCCGACGCCCTGCGTGCCGTGGTCAGCACCGCCAACCAGCGCATCCACGCCGCGATCACCGTCGACCCGAGCCGGGACGGCATGGGGACGACGCTCACCGCGGCGCTGCTGGCCGGGGAGACGCTGGTGCTGGCCCAGGTGGGCGACTCCCGCTGTTACCTGCTGCGCGACGGGGAGCTGACCCAGCTCACCCGGGACGACACGTTCGTGCAGGCGCTGGTCGATCAGGGCACCCTCTCGCCCGAGCAGGCCCGCCACCACCCGCAGCGGTCCCTGGTGACCCGGGCCGTGCAGGGCGCCGACACCCCGCCCGCTGTCGGTGTGCTCACAGTGGTCCCCGGTGACCGGCTGCTGCTGTGCAGCGACGGGCTCTCCGACTACGTCGAGGACGAGGCCATCGCGGCGGCCCTGGGCATGTACGCCGACCGTCAGCAGTGCGGTGAGCAGTTGGTGAAGCTGGCCCACCATGCCGGGGCACCGGACAACGTCACGGTCGTGGTCTCGGACGTCGTCACCCGCTGACCCGTACGACTCACTCGGCGGCCGGCTCCGGGCCGGCCGTCCGGGTGCCGTCGCCGACAGTAGATGGTTGTGCCATCTAGCTTGCGTCGCTACTGTCCATCGAGTGGATTCCGACCGGCGCGGGCAGTGGCTGCGGGGGGTGCTCGACATCTGCGTCCTGGCCCTGCTGTCCGAAGGCGAGTCCTACGGCTACCAGCTCGCCCAGGCGCTCGACACGGCGGGCGTCGGGCCGATCCAGGGCGGCACGCTCTATCCCGTGCTGCTGCGCCTGCAGAAGACCGGCCTGGTGACCGCGCAGTGGCGGGAGGGCAACGCCGGGCCGGCCCGCAAGTACTACCGGCTCACCGACGACGGGTACGCGGCGCTCCGCGCCGGCGGCAGCGCCTGGCTCACCTTCGTCCGGCCGGTGAACGACATCGTCACGAAGGGGGTCAGCCGGTGAACGCCGACGATTGGCTGCGGACGCTCACGGCCGAGCTGCACCAGCGGCGGGTCGCGGCGGACGCCGCGCGGCACGTGGTCGCCGAGGCCGCCACACACCTGCGCGAGGGAGGCGGCGACCCCTGGGTCGTCTTCGGCCCACCCCAGCAGTACGCGGGCGCCGTCGTGGAGAGCATCGGCACCGCGCCCGGACCGCGCCCCGGGCCGGTCCGGCTGCACGCCGCCGGCATCACCAAGAGGTACGGACGGCGGAGCGTGCTGCGCGACGCCACACTGACCGTCCGGGCCGGACAGATCGCCGCCGTCATCGGCGCGAACGGCTGCGGCAAGAGCACCTTCCTCCGGATCTGCGCCGGGCTGATGTCCCCGGACGCCGGTGAGGTGACAGTCTCCGGGCGACTCGGCTACTGCCCGCAGTCCGGCGGCACCGCCGACTTCCTGCTCGCCGACGAACACTTCGTGCTCATCGGCGCCGGTCAGGGCGTGGCCCGTGGCCCGGCCCGCCGCGCCGGTCGGGCGGCTGCCCGTCAACTCGGTTGGGAAGCGGGCGGGGACGTGCAGGCCCGCCACCTGTCCGGCGGCACCCGGCAGAAACTCAACCTGACCATGTCCACGCTCAGCGCGCCCGACGTGCTGCTGCTCGACGAGCCGTACCAGGGCTTCGACCAGGGCACGTACGTCAACTTCTGGGACCAGCTCAGCAGGTTGCGCGACACCGGCACCGCCATCGTCGTGGTGACCCACCTGCTCAACCAACTCGACCGGGTGGACATCGTGCTCGACCTGACCCCGGCGCGGGAGACCGGGTGGCACGCGCCCGGCATTCAGGGAGGTCGCCCGTGAACCGGCTCGTCACCGTCGCCGAGATGACACTGCGGGAGCTGCTGCGGCGTCGGGGCGTACTCCTGCTGTTGTTGTTGATGCCGTTGACCTTCTACCTGATCCGGCGGGACGCCTATCTCGGGCAGTCGGTTCGCTCGCTGCTGCTCGGCGTGGGCTGGGCGGTGAGCACCGCCGCGCTGTTCGCCACCACCGCGGCCCGCGAGCTGGAGCCGAGGCTGCGGTTGGCCGGCTACCGTCCACACCACCTCTATCTCGGACGGATGCTCGGCCTGTGGACGGTGGGGCTGGTCATCTCCGTACCGTTCTTCCTGCTGCCGATGATCGACGGCGCGGACCTGCGGTACGGCGGCCTGGCGGCCGCGATGCTCTGTTCCGTCGCGGTGGCCGCGCCGTTCGGGATGTTGATCGGTGCGCTGCTGCCCCGCGAGTTGGAGGGCACGCTGCTGCTGCTCACCGTGGTGACGGTGCAGATGCTGATCGACCCGGCCGGGTCGGGGGCCAGGTTGACGCCGTTCTGGTCGAGCCGGGAGATCGCCACCTGGACCGTCGACAACACCGACCACGGCTACCTCTCCCGGGGGTTGCTGCACGGGCTCGTCGTCACCGCCCTGCTGGCGGTTGGCGTGGCCGCGGTGGCCAGCGTCCGCCTGCGCCGCCGCCGGCACCTGCGGCACCTGCCGGTCGGGTGACCGCCGCACGTCGCGCGGATCGGGCCAATCCGGTTGCTGCGACCCGCGCGGCAGGTTGAGATGGGCGAATGACCATCCGCCGGGTGACCGACGACGACCGTCTCACCACCAGCTTCCCGCTGGCCGCGTACGCCTTCGAATCCTCGCCACTGAGTGCCGCCCGGACGGCCGAGTTCCGCGACTACCTGCCCTACAACCAGGGCAACCGGACGCTCATCGCCGAGGAGGACGGCACCACGTTGGCCGCCGTCTCGGCCATTCCGATGCGGCAGAACCTGCGCGGGGTGGTGCTGCCGATGGCCGGGGTCGCCGGGGTGGCGACCCATCCGTTGGCCCGCCGGCAGGGACACGTCCGGACGTTGCTGCACCAACTCCTCGACGAGATGCGCGACGAGGGTCATCCGCTCAGCGCGCTCTATCCGTTCCGGCCCAGCTTCTACGCCCGGTTCGGCTACGTCGGGTTACCCAAGCCACGCCGGGTCACCTTCGCCCCGGCCAACCTGGGTTCGCTGCTCCGGGTGGACCTGCCCGGCGAGGTGAGCTGGGAACGCATCGGCGCCGGCTATCCGGCGTGGCGGGCGTTCACCGAACGCAACCTCCGGGAACGGCACGGCTTCGCGATCTTCCCGGACTACCGGGCGGTCGGGATGCGCGACCGTGACGAGTACTGGCTGCTCACCGCCCGGGTGGCCGGGGAGGTCACCGGCGCGGTGACGTACCGGATCGACGAACACGGCGGCACGCTGCACGGCAACGAGCTGCTGGTCTCCGATCCGCTCGCGCGGGCGCTGCTGCTGCAGTTCTTCGCCCGGCACGTGGACCAGATCGAACGGGTCACCGTCCAGGTTCCGCCCGACGAGCTGCCCGAGCTGTGGCTGACCGACCTGGACGTGCACGTCGAGGCCCGCACCGCCGTGCCGGGCGCGTCCGCGCCGATGGCCCGGCTGCTGTCGCTTGACGCGTTGCGCGGGCTGCCCGCCGGCCCGGGCCGGGTCCGGGTCGAGCTGATCGGGGACCGCTGGCTGGCCGGCACCCACCTGCTCGACGGCACGACCGGCGCGCTGGAGCTGGTCGACGACACCACCGGCCGCGCGCCGACCGCCACGCTCACCGCCGCCGGGCTCTCCGCCCTCGCGTACGGGGTGCTGGACCCGGCCGAGCTGCCGCTGCGCGGTCTGGGTG
>NZ_JAGPXZ010000027.1:0-18303 GCF_018070305.1 Micromonospora sp. M51
GCCGCTGGCGATCTGCTTGACCGCCGAACGGCGTACCGGATCGTGCAGCCGATCGACGTCCTCGCCACCCTCGCCGGTGTTGGACTTGCCACCGAGGCGGTTCATGGCGATGGCCAGCGTCTCGTGCGCCTCCGCCGAGATCGACCCGTACGACATGGCGCCGGTGGCGAACCGCTTGACGATCTCGGAGGCCGGCTCGACCTCCTCGATAGGCACCGCCGGGCGGACCCCGGTACGCAGGGTGAACAGCCCGCGCAGCGAACCGGCCTGCGCGGCGAGCGCGTCGACTTTCGCCGTGTACTGGCGGAACACGTCGTACTGCCGGCTGCGGGTGGCGTGCTGGAGCAGGAAGACCGTCTCCGGGTTGAACAGGTGCAGCTCACCCTCGCGGCGCCACTGGTACTCGCCGCCGACCTCCAGCCGGTCGGAGACCGCCGCGCCGGCCGGCGGCCAGGCCAGCGCGTGCCGGGCGGCCACCTCGGTGTGCACGCCCGCGAGACCCACCCCGCCGATGCGGCTGGGGGTGCCCCGGAAGTAACGCTCGACCAGCCGGGTGTCCAGGCCGACCGCCTCGAAGACCTGCGCCCCGCAGTACGAGGAGACCGTCGAGATGCCCATCTTGGACATGATCTTCAGGACGCCCTTGCCGAGCGCCTTGGCGTAGTTGCGCACCGCGGCGACGGGCTCGATGCCGGCCAGCGCGCCGGTGGAGATCAGATCCTCCACCGACTCGAACGCCAGGTACGGGTTGACCGCCGCCGCGCCGTAGCCGATCAGCACCGCCGCGTGGTGCACCTCCCGGCAGTCGCCGGACTCGACGATCAGCGCCGCCTGCGTACGTGTCTGCTCCCGCACCAGGTGCTGGTGCACGGCGGCGGTGAGCAGCAGCGACGGGATCGGTGCCAGGTCGGCGTTGGAGTCCCGGTCGGAGAGCACCAGGATGCGCACGCCGTCCTCGATCGCCTCGGAGACGTGCCGGCAGATCTCGGTCAGCCGTGCCTTGATCCCGGCGGCCCCCTCCCTGATCCGGTACAGCCCGGAGACCCGCACCGCCTTGAAGCCGGGCAGGTCGCCGTCCTCGTCGATGGAGAGGATCTTCGCCAGCTCGTCGTTGTCGATGATCGGATGCGGGAGCACGATCTGCCGACAGCTCGCCGCGCCCGGGTCGAGCAGGTTGCCCTCCGGCCCGATGGTCGACGCCAGGCTGGTCACCAGCTCCTCGCGGATGGCGTCCAGCGGCGGGTTGGTGACCTGGGCGAAGAGCTGGTGGAAGTAGTCGTAGAGCAGCCGCGGCCGGGTCGACAGCGGCGCGATCGGGGTGTCCGTACCCATCGAGCCGAGCGGCTCGGCGCCGGTGCGGGCCATCGGCGCGAGCAGGATCTTCAGCTCCTCCTCGGTGTAGCCGAAGGTCTGCTGCCGGCGGCGCACCGAGTCGTGCGTGTAGACGGTGTGCTCGCGGGCCGGCAGGTCGTTCAGCTCGATCAGCCCGGCGTGCAGCCACTCGCCGTACGGCTCGGCGGCGGCCAACTCGGATTTGATCTCCTCGTCGTGCACGATCCGCCCGGCCACGGTGTCGACCAGGAACATCCGGCCCGGCTGGAGCCGCCCCTTCGCAACCACGTGGGCCGGGTCGAGGTCGAGGACGCCCGCCTCTGAGCCGAGCACCACGAGCCCGTCGTCGGTCTGCCACCAGCGCCCCGGGCGCAGCCCGTTGCGGTCCAGCACCGCGCCGACGATCTCGCCGTCGGTGAACGCCACCGAGGCCGGACCGTCCCACGGCTCCATCAGGCTGGCGTGGAAGCGGTAGAAGGCACGCTTGGCCGGGTCCATCCCGGGGTCGTTCTCCCAGGCCTCCGGAATCATCATGAGCACCGCGTGCGGCAGGCTCCGCCCGGCCAGGTGCAGCAGCTCCAGGACCTCGTCGAAGTTCGCCGAGTCGGAGGCGGCGGGCGTGCAGACCGGGAAGATCCGCCGGATGTTGCCCGGCACCTTCGGCGAGCGCAGCAGCGCCTCACGGGCCTGCATCCAGTTGCGGTTGCCCCGGATCGTGTTGATCTCGCCGTTGTGGGCGATGAACCGGTACGGGTGCGCCAGCGGCCAGGACGGGAAGGTGTTGGTGGAGAAGCGGGAGTGCACCAGCGCGATGGCGCTCTCCACCCGCTCGTCGCGCAGGTCGGGATAGAACGCCGGCAACTGGTCCGGCGTGAGCATGCCCTTGTAGACCATGGTGCGGCTGGACAGCGACGGGAAGTACGCCGGAACGCCCCGCTCGGCGGTCTCCCGTTCGGCCTGCTTGCGCAGACAGAACGCCACCCGGTCCAGCTCGATGCCGCGCAGCGGGGAGCCGGCCGGCCCGCCGGGCGCGTCGGTCAGCCGGTGCGCGGCCAGGAAGATCTGCCGGACCCGGGGCATCGCCGCCAGGGCGGTCTCGCCCAGGTCACCCGCGTCGGTCGGCACGTCCCGCCAGCCGAGCAGATCGGCGCCCTCGACCAGCGCGTACTTCTCGACCACCCGCCGGGCACGCGCCTCGGCGGCATCGTCGTCGGGAAGGAACACCAGCCCGGTGGCGTACTCGCCCGCCGGGGGAAGCGCGACGTCGGCCACCGCGCGCAGGAACGCGTCGGGCACCTGGATCATGATGCCGGCGCCGTCGCCGGTGTTCGGTTCCGCGCCGCGGGCGCCCCGGTGGTCCAGCCGACAGAGCGCGCCGAGCCCGTTGGCGACGACCGAGTGGGAACGCCGGCCGTGCAGGTCCGCCACGAAGGCCACGCCGCAGGCATCGTGCTCCTGCGCTGGGTCGTAGAGGCCCTGGGCGGCCGGACGGGGGTGGGGCGTCGGGGACGCCTGCGGGCTGTGCGGGTGCGGCTGTGCTGTGTCCGCGTACGGCTGAGCCACCGGGCCTCCTGTCGTCACTCAGGTTGGATCATGATGGGGACGACGTCGGCCCGTGGGTCTATTGAGTCTACGTTAGGGCCGGGGTCGCACGGCCACCCGAGATTGATCACACCGTCCACTGGCTGGGACGTGTAGTCTCGCGCGGTGGATCCGCTACACAAGCACGTCTTCGACCGGTTGGAACGCTTCTACGACGCGGTGCCCCGCGACGCCGCCGGTGCGGAGGAGCATGGTGGGCTGGTGCTGTTCGTCCGCGATGGCGCCGGGTGGCCGTTCTACGCCCGCCCGCGCATCGACGCCACCGAGCCGCCGTCGCTCGCCGACGTGACGTCGGTCCGCGAGCGCCAGCGGAAGCTGGGTCTGCCGGAAGCCTTCGAGTGGGTGCACGAGACGACGCCCGAGCTGCTGGCGGTGGCCCGCTCGGCGGGTCTGAACGTGCTGGAGGCGCCGCTGATGGTGCTCGACCCCAGCGCGCTGCCCGACCCGGCGACGCTGTCCGACGCGGCGGTGCGGGTGCTGGCGGCGGACTCCCCCGGCTTCGCCGCCGATGTCGCCGCCCGGCGTGCGGTGGCAGCGGTGTCGTTCGCCGCCGCCGGCACCGCGCGCGGTGAGGCCGGCCCGGCCGAGCGCGACGCCGCCGTCACCGAACTCGAACTGGCCGCGCTCGACGAGGAGCGCACCCGGATCGCCGACGGCCGGCGGATCTCCGCGCTGGCCGGCACGCCGACCGAGGGCGCGCTGGCCAGCGGCATGGCGATGCGGGTGGACGACGTCGCGGAGATCGCCGGGGTGGCCACCCTGCCGTCCGCCCGGCGACGCGGGCTGGGTGCCGCGCTCACCGCCACCCTGGCCCGGGAACTGCTGGCCGCCGGCACCGACCTGGTCTTCCTCTCCGCCGGCAGCGAGGAGATCGCGCGGGTCTACCTGCGGGTCGGCTTCCGCCGCATCGGCACCGCCTGCATCGCCGAACCCGCCGCCCTCATCTCCTGACCCGCCGCGCCCGCCTGCCCTGCCCGGCGACCGAGGTCAGGTCGGTGGGCGCCACTGCGCGGCGGAGGCGGCGGCGCTGGAGAGCAGCCGCGAGTTGATCGTGCCGAGGGCGGCGTCCCGGGCGCGCAGCGCCAGCCGGCCCCGGGTCTGCAGCACCGCCGACATCCGCCGGGTCTGCCGGACCACCGTCGCGGCCCGGGGACGGCGCACCCGGTCGTACGCCACGACGGCGTCGGGCAGCCGCGCCTCCCGCAGCAGCGAGGAGAGGGTGGCGGCGTCCTCGAACGCGAGGCAGGCGCCCTGCCCGAGGTGCGGCGGCATGGCGTGCGCCGCGTCGCCGAGCAGCACCACCCCACCGGGACCGACCGGAAAGCCGTACGCCCGGGGCAGCGGGCGCAGCTCGCGAACCTCCTGCTGGACCAGGTCGGCCGGGTTGGTGGCCTCGAGCAGCGCGCCGACCGGCGCCGGCCAGTCCGCGTACCAGCGGCGCAGCAGGGCGAGCTGGGTCTCCGGTGGTTCCGGGCGTGGCGCGCCGGCGGCGGTGGCCACCCAGTAGATGCCGCCACGGCTGGACCCGCCCGAGGAACCGCGCTCACCCAGCGACGCGGCCACGAACCGGTAACCCGCGCCGAGAATCTCACCGGCCAACGGCTGGTCGTCGGGGAGTCGAGGGGCCTGGTACCAGGGGATGACGGCCCGCCAGGCGGCGCACCCGGAGCTGACCACCCGGGACTCGGGTGCGAGTTGGCGGCGGATGCCGCTGTCCGTGCCGTCGGCGGCGACCACCAGATCGGCCTCGATGGTGTGCCGCCCCTCGCTGACGCCCGGTCGCTCGCCCGGCTCGACACGGACGTGGCGCACCGTCACCCCGGTCCGCAGCTCGACCCGGTCACCGAGGCCGGCGATCAACGCGTCGTGCAGGTCCTCCCGGTGCACCACCACCGGCATCCGGTCGGCCGGGATCGGCCGGGGCTGCACCAGCCAGTGCCCGTCCGGGCGACGGACGCCACCGTCGGGCAACGGGGTGGCGATGGCGGCCAGCCCGGCGCCGAGACCGAGGGCCTGCAGCGCGCGGACACCGTTGGGCCAGAGCACCACGGCGGTCGGCTCGGGGCGAACCCGTTCGGCGCGTTCCAACACTGTGACCTGCCAGCCGGAACGGGCCAGCGCGCCGGCCACCGCGAGGCCACCGACCCCTGCGCCGACCACCACCGCGCTTCGCATCGGTGCCGCCTCCGCTCAGCTGTCCCGGTCGGCGGGACGCGCGCCAGTGGCGTCGGCCCGCTCGGTGCGCTCTGCGGACGGCTCGTCCGTCGGCTCGTCGTCGCGCGACGCGACGTCGGCGGGAACCGTGTCGCCGGACGGCTCGCCGTCGTCCGGCCGGGAGTCGTCGGCGCTCGTCGGCGGTACGACGCCGGTGTCCCGCCAGGCGGCGTACTGCTCCTCGCTCACCACCCGGTAACCCTCCGGCGCGGCGGCCCGCGCGGGGGTCTCCCGCTCGGAGAGGTCGACCTGGGAGAGGTCGGAGGTGGGGGGCGGGGTCGTCGTCGCCGCGCCCAGCGGGATCAGGTAGTCCCGAGGGCCGCGCACCCGGACGAAGTAGATCAGGGCACCGAGGAAGACCAGGGCGGCGGTCCAGACGTTGAGGCGTACGCCGAGGATCTGGTTGGCCTCGTCGGTGCGCATCAGCTCGATCCAGAACCGGCCGGCGGTGTAACCCATCACGTAGAGCGCGAACGCCCGGCCCCGGCCCAGCTTGAGCCGGCGGTCGAGGATGAGCACCAGGGCCACCACGCCGAGGTTCCACAGCGCCTCGTAGAGGAAGGTGGGCTGGTAGAGGCCCGGTTCGAGGATGGGCTGCCCGGCGTCGTCACGCAGCGCGTGGCCGGGGTTGTCCGGGTCCATCCGATGGATCTCCAGACCCCACGGCAGTGTGGTCCGGGCACCGAAGAGTTCGTTGTTGAACCAGTTGCCGACCCGGCCGACCGCCTGGGCCAGCGGCAGCCCGGGGGCCAGCGCGTCGGCCACCACGCTGAACGGAATGCCGAGTTGCCGGGCGGCGATCCACGCGCCGACCGCCCCACCGGCGACAGCACCCCAGATGCCGAGACCGCCCTCCCAGATGGCGAACGCCTTCATCGGGTCCCCACCGGCGCCGAAGTACTTCTCGGGTGAGGTGATCACGTGGTAGATCCGGGCGCCGATGATGCCCGCGGGCACCGCCCAGACGGCGATGTCGAGCACCGCGCCGGGCGCGACGCCGCGTTGCCGCAGCCGGCGCTCCGTCACCCAGCAGGCCAGCACGATGCCGGCGATGATGCAGAGCGCGTAGGCCCGGATCGGCACCGGCCCGAGCTGCCAGACCGCGGTGCTGGGACTGGGCAGGGCCGCCTGGGGAGAGAGCGAGGCGAGGGTCACGGGTGCACACGCTACCGCTGCACACCCCCGCAGCGGCACCCCGGGCGGCGGGAGCGCGCATCCCGATGACTTCTGGTTTGCACCGTCGTAGGCTCTTTGTCCATGAGCGCGCTCACCTGGGCGGTCGCCGCGGTCGTCACCGACGACACCGGTCGGGTGCTGCTCTGCCAGCAGGGCCGGGGCACCCGCCGCTACGCGTTGCCCGGCGGGCGGCTGCGTCCGGCCGAGGGCCCGGTGCGGGCCGCCCTCCGGGACATCCGCGCGGAGACCGGCTGGGACATCGAACTGGTCGACCTGGTCGGCGTCTACCACCTTGCCGGCCCGGCCGGGGTGGCCGCCGCCGGACGCGCCGGGCCGCTGCCGGACGTCCTCGCGCACGTGTTCCGGGCCCGCGCGGCCGGGGTCCGACCCGCCTGCGACCCACCGCCGGGCTGCCGGTTGTCCTGGCACTCCCCCGACGCGCTGCCCGCGGTGGTCACCCCACTCACCCGGGCCGCCGTCACCGACGCGACCGCCGGCCGCTCCGGGGTGCTCCGCGACGTCCCCTGGGCACCCGACACAGCCGACCCCGCGTCACTCCCGGCGGCTCGGCCCGCCGAGGAGGGCCGGCCGGCAGCCGACCAGGGCACGCAGCCGCCGCGAACCAGCCAGGACAGGCAGTCGCCCGGGACCAGCCAGGACGGGCAGCGGCCCGGCACCGGCCAGGACGGGCAGCGGCCCGGCACCGGCCAGGACGGGCAGCGGCCCGGCACCGGCCAGGACGGGCATCCGGGGGCGGGGCAGCCGCCGGAGCAACGCGGCGAGGCCGCGAACCCGTCCCTGCACCCCTGACAAGCAGCAACCGTTCCGAGCTTCGTCGCGTGCCCGCAGACACCTTCGCCGCCGCCTCATGCGAATGAGCGACAGGCAAAATGCCCCCACGCGGCGCGGACGGCCGCCGCGAGCGGCGAGGGGTCGTCGAGGGCGGGCTCAGCGGGTGGGGTTACGGACGCCCTCGGCCAGCTCGGCGCTGAGGGTACGCAGGGCGGCCAGCCCCTCCGCCTCGGTGGGCGCGTCGAGCAGGCACCGGATCAACGCGCTGCCCACGATCACCCCGTCGGCGTAACCGGCGACGGTGCCGGCCTGCGCGCCGGTGCCGATGCGGTGCTGCCCGCGGTCGGCATCCTGACCGCGCTGGCGGCGTGGTGGCTGGTCGCCCGGCTGGAACTGGTTCACCCGGTCGCCCTGCCGCCGCCCGGTGACGTGCTCGACGCGTTCGTCGAGAAGCCCGTCCAGTTGTTGGAGCACACCTGGGACACCACGCTGGAGATCCTGACCGGCTTCGCCCTCTCGGTGGTCGCCGGTGTGCTGATCGGGCTCGCCCTGGCCAGCTCCCGCACTGTGGAGCGGATGTTCACCCCGCTGCTCGTCGCGGTGAACGCGGTGCCCAAGATCACATTGGGTCCACTGCTGGTGGTGGCGCTGGGCTGGGGCCAGAAACCGATCCTGACCATGGTGTTCCTGCTCTGCTTCTTCCCGATCGTGCTCTCCACCGCGACCGGGCTGACCACCACGCCGGCCGACCTGGCCGAACTGGTGCGCTCCTGGAACGCCTCCCGCTGGCAGGCGTTCCGCAAGGTGCGCTTCCCGGCCGCGCTGCCGCAGATCTTCGTCGGGCTCAAGGTGGGCATGCCGCTGGCCGCTATCGGCGCGGTGATCGGTGAGTTCCAGGCCGGTGAGAGTGGCCTGGGCTACGTCATCACGCAGTACGCGGGCATCGGCGACGCCGCCACCGCCTGGGCGGCGATCATGCTGGTGGCGCTGGTGAGCATCCTGCTCTACTCGGCGCTCCTGCTGATCGAGCGAATCGCCCTGCCCTGGGTCCGAGAAACCACCAGCAGCCGCTGAAGGCAAACCAACAACAGAAGAGATCAATCCCAGAAAACGCGAAGGGCCGGCCTCCCATCGGAGGCCGGCCCTTGTCGCGTCGAAGCCGCAGGCGAGTCAGGTGTGGCCGACGGTGCCCGGCGGAGGGATCAAGCCTGACCGCCCGGAGCCGGGCACGGTCGGCCACACCCCCCACCCGGCACCCCGACAAGCCCTGCCAGATGAAAGGCCCGAGCGTCTACCCCGCCAGCCGCCAGCGACCATTGCGGGCGACAAGCGTGGTGAGCGCCTGCGGCATCAGGCCGCTGTGGTTGTCCGGAGTCATGCGGATCGGGCCGGACAGACCGTCCATCTGGGACGTCTCCAGCACGTCCCGAATGCCGTTGCGGTCGACCTTCCCGATCTCGCCGCCGGCGCGCAGTTCGGCATCGGCGATGAGCTGGACGGCGTCCGCGGCGAAGGACGAGGACCCGTTGTAGCCGCCGAAGCGTGCCGTGTAGTCCTGGAACCACTGCCGCCGCGCGGCCTTGGCCGGCGTGGTCGCGATCACGTCGTCGATCACCATCGTCTGCGTGAAGATCAGCGTCGCCTTCTCGGTCGCCTTGGCGGCCGCGCCGAGGAAGAGGTCCCCGGCCGCTCCCGCGTCGAAGTAGATCGACCCACGGAAGGTGGTCTGCTGGGCGCTGGCGGCGGCCAGGGTCGCCTGCTCCGGCGGGGTCCAGAAGACCATCGCGTCGGGCTTGCCCGAGGCGAGCTGCTGCACCTGTCGGTTCACGTCGGTGTCGGTGGTCTTGATCCGCTGCTGCCGGAGCGAGATGTTTGCCTTGTCCAGCTCGCTCTTGAGGGCGGTCGCGCCCTCCTGGCCGTAGTCGTCGTCGCTGACCAGCATCCCCACCTTGCGGATGTTGTTGCGGCGCAGTTCGGTGGTCAGCGCGGCGGCGCTGTCCGGGGCGTTAGGGCCCAGCTTGAACACGTAACGCCGTTCGGCGACCGGTGCCGCGATCGCGCCGGAAGCGGCTAGCGCAATGGTGGGAATCCGCTTCTCGTTGATGGTGCCGACCGCACCGACCGCACATTCGTTGCAGCCGCCCATGATGATGGCGCTGACCCGCGAATCGTTGCTGAAGTCGACGATGTTGCGAAGTGACTCGGCGGAGTCGGAACGGTTGTCCTTGACCGTCAGCTTGATCTCCCGGCCGTTCAGTGCTCCGGAGGAGTTCAACTGCTCGACCTTGAGTTCGAGGGCTCGCTGGTATGTCCGGCCAACAGTGGCTGCGGCGCCGGACAGTTCGAGATCAGCGGCGATCACGATCGGACTCGTGTCCTGCTCTGCCTCGCCGAACTGGCAGCCGGTGAGCGTGGTGGCCACTACGGCCGATGCGAGCGCCGCGATGGTCGCGGAGCGGATGGGGCTCAACTCAGTCCTCCAGGTGCGGGCGCGGGCGCTGCCCGGTCACCGCCGCTAATCCGTCCTCAGTGGAGGGCGGGATCTTCTCTGCCGTACGGTGTGCGCGAAGCCTGCAAAACCTTGCCAATGGCCGGCGCTGTGGTCAAGCGCGGACCCCGGTGGCATT
Source organism: Micromonospora sp. M51 (assembly GCF_018070305.1). NCBI lineage: Bacteria > Bacillati > Actinomycetota > Actinomycetes > Micromonosporales > Micromonosporaceae > Micromonospora > Micromonospora sp. M51. The sequence goes on from NZ_JAGPXZ010000027.1 coordinate 9,744, forward strand.
TTCGGGACGGCCATCCCACATGCTGGGGTAACGCAATGTTTGCAAAAGCTCACTTTGCATACACGCGTGACCACTCTGGAGTTACATGCCCTGTTCAGGGGCTTGCGGAAATGAAGGTATCAGTTGACCGGATCACGGGATGCGCTCCGTCCGACCGTTTCCTACCTCACTGCGGCTTCCCAAACACGATCATCTCTGATGAAATCGCGGCCGTGCCGCGCGTGGTCCCCTCCGCTTACGGCATGGCTCGGCGGCTCAGGCGGGGAAGAAACGACGGAGGCGATGTCGTGAGCACCGGACCGACGACCCTGCCCGCGCTCGGCGACAGCAACCGGCGTGAACGCCGACGGATGCCGAGACTGCGCGACGCCCGGATCCGGTCCAAGCTGGCGCTGATTCTGGTCGTCCCGGTGGCGGCGGTGATCGCGCTGGCCACGGTCCGTCTGATCTCCGTCGGCGAAGGCGCCTTCGACGCCACCCGGGCCCGGTCGCTGACCGCCCTCTCCATCGACGTCAGCGCTCTCACCCAGGATCTCCACGCCGAGCGGATGGCCGCAGCCGCCTACCTGGCCACCCCGCAGCAGCCGGCCGACGCGTACAACCTGCGGGTCCGCCAGACGCAGCAGAAGGTGGACGAGTACCGCGCCGAGCGAGGCCGGATCGGCGACGTGCCGGCCGCCCTACGGGACCGGCTGGCCGCCATCGACGACCACCTGGCCACTCTGGACGGCACCCGCCAGGAGGTGTTGGACCGCCGGCAGATGGCGGTCGCCGAGGCGGTGCTCCGCTACGGGGTCATCCTCACCGACCTGGTCTCGTACGGTGACGGCCTGGCCCAGCTGCCCGGCGACGAGAGCCTGGCGGACAGCCGCCGCGCCGTCGCCGCGTTCGCCCGCGCCAAGGCTTCCGTCGCCGAGGAAGAGGCGGTCGCCTTCACCGCGCTGACGGCCGGCCAGCTCGACTCGGAGCAGTTCTCGTCCTTCGTGGCAACGTTGACCGGTCAGCAGGAGGCCCTGGTCGCCTTCTCGCTGGCCGCCGACCCGGTGCAGCGCGGCCTGGTCAACAGCACCGTCTCCGGCGACGCGGTCGGTCTGTCCGACCGGGTGGCCACCGACATCACCCGCTCGGTCGGGCAGCGCCCGCTGGTCAGCGCGCAGGACGCCACCGCGGCCATCGGCGCCGTGAACGACCTGATGCGCTGGGCCGAGATCCAACTGCAGGACCGACTGCTCCAGCAGGCCGACCAGGCGCGTTCGGACGTCATCCGGCAGGCAGTGGTCGAGTCGGTGCTGGTGCTGCTGACCCTGATCATCGCCGTGTCGCTGGCCGTGGTGCTGGCCCGCTCGCTCAACCACTCGCTGCGCCGACTGCGTGAGGGCGCCCTCTCGGTGGCCAACCACGACCTGCCCGACGCCGTGCAGCGGCTGCAGAACATGGGCAGCGTGGGCGACGGCGGGGTGGACGAGATCGTCCGCCAGGTCCGCGACCCCATCCAGCTCAACAGTCGCGACGAGGTCGGTCAGGTGGCGCTGGCCTTCAACGTCGTCCACCGGGAGGCGGTGCGGGTCGCCGCCGAGCAGGCGGCACTGCGGACCAGCGTCTCGGCGATGTTCCTCAACCTGGCCCGCCGCAGTCAGACCCTGGTCGACCGGATGATCGGCGAGCTGGACGCGATCGAGCGCGGCGAGGAGGACCCGAAGCGGCTCGCGCAGCTCTTCGAACTGGACCACCTGGCCACTCGAATGCGCCGCAACGACGAGAACCTGCTGGTCCTGGCCGGCGCCGACTCCGCCGTACCGCGTCGTGACGACGCGTTGGTGGTGGACGTGCTGCGCGCCGCCCAGTCCGAGGTGGAGCTGTACAACCGCATCGAGTTCGGGACCGTGGACACCGACATCTCGGTGGCCGCCCACGCGGTCAACGACGTGGTACGTCTCGTCGCCGAACTCCTCGACAACGCCACCCGATTCTCACCGCCGAACACCACTGTGGTCGCCGACGGTCGCCGGATCCGCGACTACGTGCTGATCCAGATCGAGGACCGTGGGCTCGGCCTCACCGACGAACAGCTCGACTCGCTCAACCGGCGGCTGGCCGCCCCGCCGAGCGTCGACGTCGCCGCGTTCCGGCTGATGGGTCTGGCCGTGGTGAGTCGGCTCGCCTCCCGCTACGGCATCCGGGTGGAGCTGCGCCGCAACGTCGAGGGCGGCACCGTAGCCCAGGTGACGCTGCCCGCCACCACGGTGGTGCTGCCCAGCAACCGGGGCCGTGAGCAGGTGCTCACCCGGCCGCGTCAGCCGATGGCCGTGGAGCAGACGCCGCTCACCCCGGTCGGTCACGCCGAGCAGTTCGCCGGTGCCGCCACGTCGGCGGCGACGCTGCCCGACCAGTGGCGGACCAGCACGCCGGCACCCGCCCAGTGGCAGTCACCGCTCGACTCGCGGGACACCACCCCGGCCGTACAGGCGGGTGGCTACACCGGCCCGCGCTCGACCATGCCACCCGTACCCGCCGACCCGGCACCGGCCGCTCCGGCACCCGCCGCCCCGCTCCCGCCGGCACGTCCGGCGTACAGCAACGGCGCGGGCGCCTCGATGGGCAGCCCGACGGTGGCCTACCCGACGGTCGACCCGCTGCCACGTCGGGGCGCCACCGCGGATGGCGCGGACGGGCGCGGCGGCCAGGGCCTTCCGGTCGGGCCGGTCGCCGGGCCGGGTGCGGTGGCACCACCGGCCGCACCGCCGGTCCCCGCCGCACCGCCGGTGCCTGCCGTGCCGTCGGTGCCCGCCGCACCGGTCAGCACCCGGCCCGACTTCCCCGCCGAAGCGCCGATCTTCCGGGAGATGGAAGCGGTCTGGTTCCGGTCCCACGGCGACGACGCCACCGCGATCTTCACCCGGCCCAACTTCGACGAGCCGCCCGCACCCGCCGCCGACTCCGGGCTGCGCAGCGGCAACAGCGCGGCGTCCGTGCCGGCCGCGCCGCCGGCCCGGCCGAAGCTGCCGACCCGCACCCCGGGCAGCTCCGACGGCACGACCGCGCCGGGCACCGGGGGCAACGGCGGCGCGACGATGGACGGGTTCGCCGCCCGGTCGTCGGCGCCACCGTCGGACACCCCGACCCCGAGCCCGGCACCGGCGGGCCGGACGGCTCCGGCCGCGCCCGCTCCCGACCCGGAGGCCTGGCGTACGGCGGCCGACGAGGGCTGGTCGCGGGCAAGCCGGGCTGCCGAGCCGGCCCCCGCCGGGACCACCCGTTCCGGGTTGCCCAAGCGGGTGCCGCAGGCACAGCTCGTGCCGGGTGGCATCGAGCCCAAGAGCGGCCGGGACCGCAGCCGGCGGACCCCGGATGAAGTACGTGGTCTGCTGTCGGCCTACCACCGCGGTGTGCAGCGCGGTCGTACGGCCGGAACGGACCTGAACAGCACCTCGACCAAGGAGAGCCGATGAACAGGCCAGCTGCCATGCAGGACATGGGTTGGCTGCTCACCAACTTCGCCGACAGCGTGGCGGGCATCGCCCACGTGGTGGCGGTGTCCGCAGACGGGCTGTTGCTCGCGTCCTCCCGGGACCTGCCGGCGGACCGGGCGGACCAGCTCGCTGCGATCACCTCCGGGGTGGTGAGCCTGACCGAGGGCGCGGCCCGGATGTTCAGCGCGGGCGGGGTGTTGCAGACAGTCATCGAGATGGACAGCGGGTACCTCTTCCTGATGTCGATCAGCGACGGTTCGTCGATGGCCGTGCTGGCCGCGCGCAGCTGCGACGTGGGTCAGGTGGGCTACGAGATGGCGTTGCTGGTCGAACGGGTGGGCGCCGCGCTGGTGCCGCTGCCGCGCGACGCGGTGCGCTCTTAACACCGGGGGACGGCGCTCACTTCGAGTGCCGGACCAGGGACGAGAGGCGGCGCAGGCCGGCTCCGCAAGGGACGAGGAGGTGACCGGGGATGGACCAACGACGCGCTGACCCGCGCGGCGCGCTGGTGCGTCCGTACGCGGTCACCCGTGGTCGTACCGAGCCCCGGCAGGACATCGCCCTTGAGGCCGTCCTCACCGCCTCGCCCACCCAGGTCGCGGAGTCCCGCTTCGCCGGGCACGACAAGCACCGCATCGCCACGGTCTGTGAGGGCCGAGCACAGTCGCTGGCGGAGATCGCCGCGTACACCCGGATGCCGCTGGGCGTCGCCCGGGTGTTGGTCGCCGACATGGTGGCCGAGAGCCTGCTGACGTTACACACTGCTGCTCCCGCCGAGGGGTTCGAGGAGCGGATGGAACTGCTTGGAAGGGTGCTAAGTGGACTTCGCAGGCTATGACCCCGCAGGGGGGCGGCCGGGCCGGGGAATCGTATCCGCGAAGATCGTCGTCGCGGGCGGCTTCGGCGTCGGTAAGACGACACTGGTCGGGGCGATCTCCGAGATCACACCGCTGACCACCGAGGCATTGATGACCGCGGCGGGTGTCGGCATCGACGACCCGTCCAAGGTGCCGGGCAAGGAGACCACCACGGTCGCCATGGACTTCGGCCGGATCACCATGGCCCAGGACCTGATCCTGTACCTCTTCGGTACACCGGGTCAGACGCGGTTCTGGTTCATGTGGGACGAGATCATCCGGGGGGCGGTGGGTGCCGCCGTGCTGGTGGACACCCGCCGGATCACCGATGCCTTCGCCCCGCTGGACTACTTCGAGAACCGCAACCTGCCGTACGTGGTGGCGCTGAACAAGTTCGACGGCGCTCCGCAGTACGAGGCGGAGGAGGTCCGCGAGGCGCTGGCCATCTCGCCGCAGGTGCCGCTGGTGATGACCGACGCCCGGCAGCGGGACTCGGTCAAGCAGGTGCTGGTGACGGTGGTCGAGCACGCCATGCTCCGGCTCCAGTCGGAGCACGGGCGGGGCTTCCCGACGCCGGTCGGCTGAACCACCGCGTCACGGCCGGCGCGCGACGGCCGGCCGTGACGCCTTCAGTCCACCCGCAGCCGGTAGCCGCGCTTGACCACGGTCTGCACCACGCGGGGCGCGCGCAGGCCGGCCCGCAGGCGGGCGACGGCCATCTCCACGGCGTGCTCGTCGGCGCCCCGGGGCAGGGTCCGCAGCAACGCCGTGCGGGACAGCACCCGCCCCGGTGACTGGGCCAGCGCCCGCAACACCGCCATCGGTGCGGGCGCGAGCGGCCGCAGCTCGCCGTCGATCACCGCGGCGTGCCCGCGCAACGTGAGCAGGTGCCCGGCGGCCTTGAACGTCACGGTCCGGCGGGGCAGCTCGTCGACGATGGTCCGTACCAGCGCGCCCAACCGGGCCCGACCCGGCGCGCTCACCGGCACCCCGCGTCGCAGCAGCGGCTCGGCGGTCACCGCGCCGACGCAACTGGCCAGCACATCACCGCGCAACGCGGACAGCACCGCGTCGGTACGGTCCCCGGCGGCCCGCAGCAACGCCTCGGCCGCCGGCGCCGAGGTGAACGTCACCGCGTCCACCAGCCGGCCGGCGATCAGGTCGATCAAGCGGTGCAGCGGCGCCGGGTCGGTCGGCGGTGCCCAGCGGTAGACCGGCACCTCGATGACGGTGGCGCCCGCCGCCTCCAGCGCGAGCGTGCACTCGGGTTGCCGCTCGCCGTGCAGCTGCATGGCGATCACCTGCCCGGCGACGCCGCGCCGACGCAGGTGGTCGACCACCTCGTCGCAGCTCTCCGAGGCCGGCGACCACTGGTCGTGCAGGCCGGCCGCCCGGATCGCACCGCGGGCCTTCGGGCCGCGCGCCACCACGTACGAGCTGGCCAGCACGGAACGCAGCGGCTCGGCCAGCCCCCAACCCTCGGCCGCCTCCAGCCAACCGCGCATACCGATGCCGGTGTTGGCCATCAGGATGTCCGGCGGCTGGTCGAGGCAGGCGCGGGTCGCCTCACGCAGCTCGGTGTCGTCGGAGAGCGGCACGATCCGCAACGCCGGGGCGAGCACCACCCGGGCGCCCCGTCGTTCGAGCAGCGCGGCCAGCTCGTCGCGCCGCCGGTCGGCGGTCACCCCGATGGTGAAGCCCGCCAGTTCTTCCCGCATCAAGCCTCCTGTCGCAGCCGCACCTCGACCAGCCCGTCTCGGCAGCGCACGTCGTGTCGGGCCACCGTCACCCCGGGCAGGTCGAGGCAGTGCCCGCTGCGCAGGTCGTACACCTGCTTGTGCAGCGGTGAGGCGACCGTCGGCACCCCGCCGCGGCTGCCCACGATGCCCCGGGACAGCACGTACGCCCCGGAGACCGGATCGCGGTTGTCGATCGCGAACAGCCCGTCGGCGGTCCGGAAGAGGGCGATCTGCACCCCGTCGACCAGGGCGGCGACGCCCCGGTCCGGTTCCAACCGGTCGAGGAGGCAGACGGTGGTCCAGGTGAGCGCGAGGGTCTGGGTCATCGCCGTACCTCCGGTAGGCCAAGGGTGACGGGTTGCGGACGGTGACCGCCGACCGGACCGTCAGCGCGTACGGGAACCGGCTGGCCGCGTTCCCGGGTGAAGGTGATCGACGGGTCCGGCACGTCGGGGGCGTTGACGAAGGACGTGTAGCGGCGCAGCCGGTCCGGGTCGTCCAGGACGTCACGCCACTCGTCGGAGTACGACGACACGTGCCGGGCCATCGCCGCGTCCAGGTCGGCGCAGAGCCCGAGCGAGTCGTCCACGATCACCGCGCGCAGGTGGTCGAGGCCGCCGTCCATCGCCTCGATCCAGCCGGCGGTGCGTTGCAGCCGGTCGGCGGTGCGGATGTAGTAGATGAGGAACCTGTCGATCAGCGTGATCAGCTCGTCAGTGGACAGGTCGGTGGCGAACAGGTCGGCGTGCCGGGGGCGGAAACCCCCGTTGCCGCCCACGTAGAGATTCCAGCCGGTCTCGGTGGCGATGATGCCGAAGTCCTTGCTGCGGGCCTCGGCGCACTCCCGGGCGCAACCGGAGACCGCCGACTTGAGCTTGTGCGGGGCGCGTAGCCCGCGGTAGCGCAGCTCCAACGCGACGGCCAACCCCACCGAGTCCTGCACCCCGTACCGGCACCACGTCTCACCCACGCACGACTTCACAGTGCGCAGCGCCTTGCCGTACGCGTGACCGGACTCGAAGCCGGCGTCCACCAGCCGCCGCCAGATCTGCGGCAACTGCTCCACCCGCGCCCCGAACAGGTCGATCCGCTGCCCACCGGTGATCTTCGTGTAGAGCTGGAAGTCCCGGGCGACCTCGCCGATCACGATCAGCTTCTCCGGGGTGATCTCGCCGCCCGGTATCCGGGGCACCACCGAGTAGCTGCCGTCGCGTTGCAGGTTGGCCAGGAAGTGGTCGTTGGTGTCCTGCAACGACGCCTGCTCACCGTCGAGCACGTGCCCGTTGCCCAGCGAGGCGAGGATCGAGGCCACCACCGGCTTGCAGATGTCGCAGCCACGGCCCCGACCGTGCTCGGCGACCAGCCGGGAGAAGGTGCGGATGCCGCGCACCCGGACGATCTCGAACAGCTCCCGCCGGCTGACGTCGAAGTGCTCGCAGAGCGCGCTGGACTGCGCCACCCCCGCCGCGTCCAGGAGCTGCTTCAGCATCGGCACGCACGAACCGCAGCTGGTGCCGGCCCGGGTGCAGGCCTTCACCGCCGCCACGTCCGCGCAACCACCGGCGATGGCGGCGTCCACGTCGCCCCGGGTCACCGCGTTGCAGGAGCAGACCTGCGCGGTGGCCGGCAGCGCCCCGGCGTCCGCGCCGCCGCCGTCGGGGGCGAGCAGCGCCAGCGGCGCGGCCGGCAGCGGGCCGCCCACACTCGCGCGCAGCGTCGGGTACGCGCTGGCGTCGCCGACCAGCACCCCGCCGAGCAGGGTGTGCGCGTCGTCGGAGAGGACCAGCTTCGCGTAGACCCGGGTGGCCGGGTCGGTGAACGTGACGTCCAGGCAGCCCTCGGTGGCGCCGTGGGCGTCACCGAACGAGGCCACGTCCACGCCGAGCAGCTTGAGTTTGGTGGCGGTGTCCGCACCCGGGAAGGTCGCCGCGCCGCCGACCAGCCGGTCGGCCACCACCTCGGCCGTCGCGTAGCCCGGCGCGACCAGACCGTGGCAGGTGCCGTCGACCGCCGCGCACTCGCCGACCGCCCAGATCCGTTCGTCGACGGTGCGGCAGGTCGCGTCGACGAGCACCCCGCCGCGCGGGCCCAGCGGCAGACCGGCGTCGCGGGCCAACTGGTCCCGGGGCCGGATGCCGGCGGCCACCACCACCAGCTCGGCGTCGATGGTGCTGCCGTCGGAGAGTTCCAGGGCCGCGACGCCGCCGTCCGGGCCGGGACGGATCGCTGTGGTCGCCACCCCGAGATGGGTCCGTACGCCCAGATCGTCGACGTAGCGACGGAGCATCGCGCCGCCGGCCTGGTCCACCTGCACCGGCATCAACCGGGGAGCGAACTCGACCACGTCGGTGCTCAGGCCGAGCAGTCGCAGGGCGTTCGCGGCCTCCAGACCGAGCAGCCCGCCCCCGATCACCGCGCCGACCCGCCGACCCCGCGCGTACGCCCGGATCGCCGCCAGGTCGTCCAGGGTCCGGTAGACGAAGACCCCGGGCCG
>NZ_JAGPXZ010000270.1:0-7355 GCF_018070305.1 Micromonospora sp. M51
GTCTTCCTGGCCCGCTCCACCGGGTTGGCCCCCCGCTCACGGTCGTCGGCCGCGAGAGGGAGCCGGGCGGCGGTGACCGCCCGGCTCCACCTCGACGACATTGCTCGACTCACGCCGGCTACTTCGGGGGCGAGTAGCCCGGGATCTTGGTCATCCAGTCGTTGGCCTTGGTCAGCGCCACCGCGGTGACAGCCATGGCGACGGCGACCAGGCCGGCGATGATCACCGCGGTGGGCACCGGGCTGTCGCCCCGCTCACCGTCGCGGCGCAACTCGGCCAGGCGCGTCGTCAGCACGACGTGCAGATAGCTGAGGATGGACATCGCGTTCTCCTTCAAGGGGGTGGGGTCAGACACGGGTGATGAACGGATAGAGGACGAACCCGAGCAGCACGAAGACGAGCAGCGCGCCCGGGATGTCGAGCTTGCTGGTCACCCCCTCGGCGCGGGTGAGGTTGTCGGTGCGGATCTGGTCGCGCAGCGAGTCGGCCCGACTGCGCAGCGTCTCGTGCACCTGCGCGCCCTCGCTGCCGGACGAGCGCATGATCGCGCCGACGTCCCCCAACTCCGGAATGCCGACCTTGTCGGCGAGGTCGCGGAGTTCGTCCCAGGGCGCGTGCATCTGCATCTGGGCGATCCGCAGCGACTCCTGCAGCCGGTCGAACACCCAGCCGTCACAGACCGCCGCCGCCCGCTCCAGCGACTGCACCGGCCCGTGCGCCGCCGAGAGCTGCAACGCCACCAGGTCGAGGTAGGTGCAGACGGCCTGGCGGAACTCGTCACGGGCGGCATCCGCCTTGGTCAGCACCGCCCGGTGCGCCAGCAGACCGCCCAGCAGCGCCAGGCCCAGGCTGCCGAGCACCGGCACCACCAGCGGGAACGAGACGCCGAGCGCCCACAGCGTCACCCCGAGCAGCGTCGGCGTGGCCAGCCCGATCAGCGTGGAGAGCAGCACCGACAGCGCGTACTGCTCGGGCGTCTGACCAATCAGGGCCAGCTGCCGCTGCGGCGGTCGCAACCAGCGGGACAACCCGGTCAGCGAGTCGAGCCGCCGGGACGCGGGCGTGGCGACCCGGCCGGTGCCCGGTGGCTGGTGTAGCCGGCGCAGCGCCGGCCCGAGCGCCGGTGTCGCCGGCACCAGCTCCCGGACCACCAGGAACACACCCAGACCGATCCCGGCGCCACCGCAGACCGCGAGAGCCAACTGCCAGTTCACGATCACGCGATCACCTCGGCCGGGTCGGGCGCCGGCAGGAACCGGGCCGGACGTCGCGGCTGGCTCATCGACCGCACCCAGGCCAGCAGGCCGATGAAGGCGGCACCGAGGGCGGCCATCACCAGCTGACCCACCGGCGTGCCGTACGGCTTGATGTACTCGATGTTGATCAGCCCGTACGCCAGGGTCGCCAGGGTCATTCCGGTGAGGAAGCGGACCGCGAACCGGGGCTGCGTACGCTTGGCCTCGATCTCCCGACGGGTCGCCACCTCGGCGGACGCCGCGCCGGCGATTGAACCGAGCACGTCACCCAGCCGCTCACCCCGGTCCGACAGGTGCAGGATCAGCGCCGCCACCACCTGGTCGCAGACCGGGTCGGCGATCTCGTCGGCGAACGCCCGCTGCGCGGAACGGGCCAGCCAGCCGGCCTGTAGACGGGCGGCGAGCACCCGTACCTCGTCCTCGATGCCGGGTGGCACGCTGCCGATCGTGCCGATGATCGACTGCTGGAGACCCTGCCCGGTGCCGGAGACGTCCTTGAGTCGGCGGGTCCACTCGCCGACCGCCTCGATCCGGGCGATCGCCCGCTGTTCGGCCTTGCCCACCCCGAACAGCCACGGGGTGCCGGGCACCGCCACCGCCACCAGCAGGCCCACCACCGGCAGACCGGTCAACAGGAACGCCAGCGCGCCGGCGGCCACCGCGGCGACCAGCAGCGCCTGGTAGGCCCGCTGCTCGGCCGGAGTGCTGCCCGGCCCTCGCCACAGTCGGCTCAGCCCCGGGCCGCCGCCCGGGGTCGGCCCGGGCGGCCGGCGGGTGCCGACCAGCGCGACCACGGCCAGCAGCAGCCCGGCCACACAGGCGGCCCCGGAGATCACCGCGATCAGTTCCAGGCTGCCGAGCATCAGGTCACCGCCGGGCCAGTCGGGTCTGCCGGGGCCGCCGCCACGCGCCGGCACCGGCCTCGACCCACCGGGTCAGCAGCCGCGCGTCGTAACCCACCCGCAGCAACTGGTCACGGACCCGCTCCGGCAGGTGCCGGGGGACCGCACGACCGTCCGGGCCGGGCCCGAAGACCGTGGTGGTGGTGATCCGACCGGCTTCGCCGGCCCCGATCACCTCCTCCACATGAGAGACGAACCGGTGTTTGCGCCCACCGATCGCGGTCTCGTCCTCGACGGTGACGTAGACGATCAGGTCGAGCGCGTTGCCGGCCATCCGACGGGCCTGGTCGACTGTCATCTCCCGGCCGTGCGCCAACGCCAGCTCGACGATCCGTTCACCCACACCCGCCGCGGTACGGGCGTGGATGGTGCACATCGACCCCCGGCTGGTGGTCATCGCCTGGAGCATCGGCACGATCTCCCGGGACCGCACCTCACCCACGATGATCCGCAGGACGCCCATCCGCAGCGACAGCGGGATCAGGTCGGCGATGGTCACCTCACCGGCCGGGCGGCCGTCGAAGCCGCGTTCGCCGTGGCCCTCCCGGGCCTCGAAGCTCATCACCGCCCGGTGCCGTTCCCGGCGGCGGGCCGGGAGCAGCTCCCGACTCTCCTCCAGCAGCACGTACGGCTCGTCGGGTGGGATCTCGTTCATCAGCGCCCGGATGACAGTGGTCTTTCCGGCACCGGCCAACCCGGCGACCATGATGTTCAGACCGGCGCGCATGGCCGCGCGGAGGAAGTCGCGCAGCAGCGGGTCGATCATCTCGTCCAGGTCGTTGCGGCCGCCCGCGATGTCGTCGAGGCTCACGTCCAGGGTGTTGTGCTTGCGGATCACCGCGTACGGGCGGTGGCTGACCAGGAACACCGCTGCCAACCGGCTGCCGTCGGGCAGTTGCAGGTCGAGGGTCGGCTTCACTGTGGACAGGGAGCGCTCGGTCGCGCCCGCCCGCCGGGCCGCCGCCTGGAGGATCTCCACCAGTTCGGCGTCGCTGTCGGCGATCGGCTCGGCCCAGTCCACCCCACCGCCGTGCCGGGTGATGCGTACCTGGTCGCAGCCGAGGATGTGCACCTCCTCGATGGTGTCGTCGACAAGCAGGGTCTGTAGCCGGCCGAGCCCGACCAACTCGGCGGTCACCTGGTCGAGCAGCAGACGTTCCTCGCTGGCGGCCATCGGCGTACCGGCCCGGCGCACCGAGTCCGCGTACGCGGCGACGACGGTGACAGCGAGGCGGGCCCGCTCGGTGTCCTCCTCGTCGACGGTGAACTCCCGGCCGCGCTGCCAGAGGGTGAGCCGTTCGGTGAGTTCCCGGCGCAGCTCCCGGACCACCTGGAAGTCCATTCGCGGCCGGGGCGGCGGCTCCGGCGGCGCGGTGACCGCGGGCATCGGCTGCGGCACGGACTGGTGGTGCCGGCCGTTCGGCACGGCCAGTGGCGGCGCGGTCGAGGTCACGCCGGGTGGCTGCTGGCGCGGATCGGTGGAGACCGGCTCAAACCGCATCCGGCACCCCCTGCTGCACGGGCCACGCCAGGCGGGCCCGTCGCCGCTCCAGGAGCGCCCCGATCGGGACCTCCAGCGCGGCCGCCGCGCGCATCAGCGGCCGACCGGCGCGCACGGTCCCGCCCAGGGCGAGCACCCGGGCGGTACGCGGATCGTGCGGCAGCCGTGCGATCACCGGCAGCTTCAGCGCCCGGCTGATCTCGGCCCGCCCGTGACCGTCGCCGACCAGCAGCAGCCGCAGGGTGCCGGGGGCCACCCGGTGCTCGGCGAAGTCCCGTTCGATGGTGGTGACCACCGCGCGGGTGCCGGAGAGGTCCGGCAGGTGCGCCCGGGTCACCAACAGCACCACCGACGCGGCCCGCAACACCGGCCACGGCGGCCCGGTCACGTGCAGCCGGCCACAGTCGACAAGCACGTCGTAGCCGGGTGTGCCGCGGTCGAGGGCGTCGAAGTAGTCGGCGAAGCGCTGCCAGAGCGGGGTGACGCTGCCGCTCTGGGCGGGGTCGACGAGGCCGGGCAGCAGCAGCCGTTCCCGGTGGGGCGCGTCCAGGTCGACCAGCTGGGACCAGAACCCGGTCTCCAGGTTGCCGTCGCGCAGCTCCCCGACGGCCAGCTCGCCGATGCCGCGTGGGCCGTCCAGTTGGCCGCCGAGGTAGCCGGCGAGGATCGAGCCGCCGGCCGGGTCACATTCGGCGACCACCAGCCGTCGGTGCCAGGCCAGCGCGCAGGCCAGCGCCGAGGTGGTGACGCCGGGTGAGCCCTTCGCGGACACCAGCGCGATGATCGCCATGCTCAGGCCGCCTCGGTCAGCACGACGGCGAGCCGTTCCTGTGCGGCGAGCGCCACCACGGCGGGCACGTCACGGGTGAGTAGCGCCAGGTACAGGACCTTGTCGTCGTTGCCGGGGCTGACCATGTCGATGACGGTGGCCGGGAACCGGGTGCCGGCGGCGGCGGGCGGGTCTCCGTTGGTGCTGGTGTCCGGGGTGCTGACCAGCAGGACCTTGTCGCCGGGGTGCAGTTCACGGGCCGGCACCTGGGCGGTCTTCAGACCCAGCGCGATCTGCTGCTGGCCGGGGCCGAGCAGCGGGTCGTCGGTGACCTGTCCCAGGGTGAGCAGCGTGCCCGGAAGCAGCGCGACAGCTGCCCGTTTGCCAACCACCTCGTCGAGCCGTCCGGCGGGCACCGGGCGCAGCCCTTGCCCGCCGGCGACCTGCACGGTGACCAGGTCCGCGGCGCTGATCTCGCGGCCCACCTCCACCGGGCGGGCCACCGCCAGATAGCTGCCGGTGGCCCGGACCGAGGTGACCGCGAACGCCGCACCCAGCCCGCCCAGGGCGATCAGGAGGACGGCGAGACCGAGGAGCCCGGGGCGGACCCGCCGCTGGCGGACCACAGTGGGCGGGTTGACGGGCGCGTCCACGGATCCGGTCCCGTTGCGGGTCGCGAGGCTCATCGGGTCACCACCTGGAGTTCGTTGATCTGGATCGGCACCGTGCCGCTGTTTCGGGTCACCGGGATCACTCCGCTCTCGCCGCCGCCGCTCCAGGTCACCGTCCAGTACGTGGTGGCGGTTACCTGGTAGGTGTCGGCCTTCTGGTAGCCCTTGTCGTAGCCGCAGTCCGGGGAGGTGCCGCCGGCCCGGTCACCCTTCGGGTCGTACGGGGTGCCGGGGCCGTCGCAGGAGACCTGCTCCTGGTTGCCCATGTCCCAGACGATCTCGCGGACCTTCGCCTCGATGGAGACGGTCACGTCCCGGTCGGACGCGGACGCGGTCAGCGGCCCGAAGTAGCTGGTGCTCGGTGCCGCCCACATCCACACGGGCAGGCCGACGAGTCCGGGGCCGATGCTCTTGCGGGGCGCGACCCTGAGCGGCGCCGGGAGCAGCTTGATCGACGCCAGGGCGCGGCGGGCCAGCTCCTCCGGGTTCGGCGGTGCGCCGAAGCCGGCCGGCGGGTCGGCCAGCGTCACCACGTCCTGGGCACCGAGGTCGCCGCCGTTGCAGGTCTGCAGGTACCACTGCTCGCCCTCGGGTGGCTCGGTCGGCCCCTCGGTCAGCTTGTAGTAGCACCCGTCGCCGTTGTTGAACCAGCCCAGGTCCTCGTCGTAGCAGGGAATGGTCCGCCCGTTCCACTGGCAGACACCGCCCCCGCCGCCACCGCCGTCTCCACCCCCACCGTCGTCTCCGCCGCCGGGACCGCCCGGGTTGCCGGGTTCGTCGTCCCAGACGCTGCAGTCGGGCTGATCGGGCGGGCAACCGGCCCCCGGGTCGGCCCGTCGAGCGGCGGTGGCCGGCAGTGTGGCACCGAGCACCAGCAGGAGTGCGAGGCCGATCCCGGCGAGTGCCCGCCGGGTTGTCCCGGACCGGGTCAGCACGGCTGGTCCCGGTGCGTCGCGCCATAGTTGATCAACCAGCGGCCGTCCGGGTACCGGGTTGCGGTGGCGGTGGAGAGGTGCCGGCCGCCGCCGCTGCCCGGCACGGGACGTTTGTCCTTGGCGTAGACCAGCCGGTAGCCGGTCGTGTCGAGACAGTCCTGAATCTCCACGGTGGCCGGTTTCGCGTCCAGGCTGACGGCGGTCACGGTCGGGTCGGACTTCACCGTTCCGGTACGCATGGCGCCGTGCTCCTTAGCCTCGCGAATGGACACCCGAACCCGAGTCAGAAGTGGATCAGCGAGAAACCGGGACAGTTCCGGCGCGCGCGGATCACTGCGTTGGCCCGCCTTACGGGAGGCCGTGAGATAACCGGAGTACGCGTCAAGCGCCGCCTTTTCGGCAGCGTGCCGATCGACGTCGGGATTGGTCCGGTGCCCGTCGTCGCGTACCGGGGTCGGCCTTTCGACGGTTTCCCGTCCGCTGGCGCAGGCGGTGGCCGGTATCGCCGCCACGATCGCCAGCAGGCAGATTGCCGCTCGTCTGAGCTGCCGTCCGCGCACCGTCGAGCCTCCTCGTGGTCGCCCGGGGCGGTGGCTGTTCACCGCCGCCGGGCATGCGGAAGCGCGCCCGGATCAGCACATCCGGAGCCGTTCATTGCGCTTCGGCATTCACCGTTACGGATCTTTTGCGAATTCAGATTCCTGTGTCGTCCGATAGCGAAGGTGAGGCTTGCGTCACACCCAAGGGGCGAGCATAGGCTGACGCTCGCCGATGCAACAGAGGTAATTCAAGTGAACACTCTGCGTGATGACAGGTGGTGGTGGCGGGTGTTCGCACCGCGCCCGGAGCGAAGGCCGAGCGAAAGGTCGTTGTTGATGGGACGTCGCTGGGTCGAACGGGCTCATCGGAGTCTCGCCACGGGGCGCGGGAGTGGGACATCGTGGCGTCATCCCGGCATTCGAACGGGGTCGCCGACCGATCAGCGGGCCGCCCCGCCCGACGCCGAAGCGGTCGAAAGCAGCCCCGCCGGCTCGGGTCGGCAGGTCGCTTTCCGCGCCATCCGTCACACCACAGCGAGCCCTCGATCACGATCCGTGTTCACCGTGGCGAGGTCGCGGCTGGCCGTGCTCGCGATCCTCGCGGTCAGTCCGCTGATGCGGTTGGCCGCGCTGCGCTACGCCGTACCCCCGGGTCTGCCCAGCCGGACCGGCTGTGACGCCTGCGGCGCGCCGGTCGGCCTGACCCGCCCCTGGCCGGCGCTGGGCCCGGCGGCCCGGTGCGGGCACTGCCGCGCCCGCGTCGGCCCACCGCCGGGCACCGT
>NZ_JAGPXZ010000271.1:0-7325 GCF_018070305.1 Micromonospora sp. M51
CCTGGTGAACGCGGCCGGCGATCAGGCCGGTGGACTGGCCGGTGATCGGCAGCGAACCACCGTCGCCGTCGCCGTCACCGTCGCCACCGCCCGTGCCGCCGGCCGCGTTCACCAGGATCTTGGCGACGTCGTTGGCCGGCTTCAGATCGTCGTAGAAGCCGCCCTCGCACTCGCACGGCACGTTGACCTTGACGGTGCCGGTGGCGTTGGTGATCACCTTGTCGATCCGGAACGTGAACTCACCGGCCAGCGTCTCGCCCGCAGGTGCGAACGGGCCCGGGTAGCAGCGGTACTCGCCGGCGCCGGGGCTGCCCGCCTCCGGCCACTCAACGTCGTTACCGGTCCGCGGCGCGCACTCCATCGGCACCGCGATGGCGGTGGTGCCGGTCGGCACCGTCACGTCGACGTACGTCACGTTGGCCTCGCTGCGGAGGTAGTCCAGCGTTGCCGGACCGTTGTTGCGGAAACCGAGGGCAGCGGTCAGCTCGGCGCCCTTCTTGCCGTTGAGCGTGGCACCGACGGCTTCCAGGTCGGCCCCGTTCTTGCCGGTGACGTCGACAGCCAGCCCGCTGAAGTTGTTGTTGGGTTCGGTGTCGGTCTGCACGGCACGGGCCGCGCGAGCGGCGGAGACCGCCTTCAGCGACAGCGTCTTGCCGTTGCCGCGGCGGGCCTTCTCCGCGCCGGCCTCGTCGCGGATCGCGAGGAGGTCCTCGAAGTCGGCCGGGGTCATGAACCAGGCGTAGCTGTTTTCGCGACCCGGCGCGTAGGTGTCGGTGGCCAGCTCGTAGTTGAAGGTGGCCGTCGCGCCAGCGGAGGCCGGGATCTTCTCATCGAAGATGCAGGCGAAGAGGAAGTCCTCGGCGTAGAGGCAGTTGTCGAACCGCTCCTTGGTCCGGATGCCGTAGTCGGTGTCGAACATGGCCACGACACCATCGACCTCGGTCGTGCCGACATTGAACACCGTCACCGGGGCCTGGAACTTGCCGCCGGGTGCCGCCGTCACCGTGGTGTCCGGCCCGCCCTGCAGGTCGACGCCCTCGCCGACCCGGACCCGAGAGGTGTAGCTGGCGATGTCCTTACCGGCGGCCTTGAGGCTGATCTTCAGCTCGCCGGTGTCGCCGTTCGTCGCCTTGTCGGTCGGCGCGATGACGACCTCGCCGAAGAAGCCGCCGAACAGCTCGTCAATGGTCACCGGGACCTGTTCGCGGCAGAGAAGTACGCCATCGCCGTCGGCGGCGCAGTCGTTGCCGCTCTCGCCCGCCAGCGTGATCTTGCCGGCGAGGCTGCTGTAGTCGTAACGCACCGAGACCTCGTTGAGCACCGTGGACTCGCTGCTGTACAGGGACGGAGACCGGACGACGCCAGCAGAGTCGGCGGCGACGGTGACGTCCTGGAAGTACAGGTCGAACTCGGCCGCAGGGGCGGCGAAGGCGGGGGTGGCGGAGGCGGCGACGAACGCGCCTGCGACGCCCAGCCCGGCGAGCCAACGCCGGGTGGAGTGGGTGAGCATGAGGGGGTTCCTCCAGTTGGGGGATCAGGTGGAGCCTGCGGATCTTAAGGAATCGCTCAGGCTCACTGCACCCCGTGGAGCCGCCCATTGCCTAAGACGAGCCAAAAGGTTGATCAGAGTCACCGCAATGTTCGGTCGGTCCGCTCCCGTCATCTGTGACAGGAGCCCCCGGGAGGTGCAGTGACGTACGAGGAGTTCGCGGACACGCGGCTGGCCCCGCTGCTGCGGTATGCGGTGATGCTGACCGGTGACCCGCACCAGGCCCAGGACCTGGTTCAGGAAACCATGGTCCGGGTCCAGCTCAACTGGCGTCGGGTCGCCCGCGCGGACTCGCCGGAGCGGTACGTGCGCCGGATGCTCACCAACCAGTACGTCGACTGGCGGCGCGGCTCGTGGGTTCGCCGGGTGCTGCTGCGCGGGGAACCCGACGCGTCGGTGCCGGCGCTCACCGACCATGCCCAGTCCGCCGTGGACCGGGATCAGATCTGGTCCTGGCTGTCTCGGCTGCCACGCCGGCAGCGGGCCGCTCTGGTGCTGCGTTACTACGAGGACCTGCCCGACATGGAGATCGCCGACATCCTCGGCTGTGCCGTCGGGACCGTTCGTTCGTCCATCTCCCGGGCCCTGGCGACGCTCCGGGCCGAGTACGTGGAGGCGTGACCATGATCGAGGATGACCTGCGTGCCGCGTTCGTTCGGCACGAACCGTTGACCCCGTCGACCGGCCCACTGCGGGCGTCGATCGACCGGCTCGCCGCTACCCGCCGTCGCCGCCGGCAGCGGTTCCAGGCCGCCGGTGTCACGCTCGCCCTGCTCGCCGCGCTCGGAGTCGGGGTGCCGCAACTGCGCCCCGACCGGCCGGTCGACGGCCCGTCGCTGTCCGGTCAACCGGCTGGCACGCCGTCCGAGGCGCTGAACGTCCTGCTGCTCGGGGTCGACGGCTTCGGTGAGCAACCGTCGTACCGGTTGGCGGACTCCGTCCTGCTGGTGCACATCCCGGCCGACCGGAGCCGGCCGTACCTCATCTCGTTGCCGCGCGACCTGGGGGTGTCGATCCCCGGCCGGGGGGTCGACAAGCTCAACAGCGCGTTCTTCACCGGTGCCGGCGAGCCCCGGCCCGACCTGGACGCCGGCTACGACCTGACCCGCCGGGTGGTCGCCGACCTGACCGGGGTACGCGTCGACGCCGGCGCGGTGCTGACCTTCGCGGGGCTGCGCCGGATCACCGACGCGGTCGACGGGGTGCAGGTCTGCCTGCCGAAGGAGGTCGAGTCCTGGCACACCCGTCGGACCTTCCCGGCCGGCTGTCAGCGGCTCGACGGCGCTGCCTCGGTCGACCTGCTGCGGCAACGGCGGGACCTTCCCGACGGCGCGTTCGACCGGGACCGTAACGCCCAGCGCTATGTCGCCGGTCTGATCCGAGCGGTGTCCGCTAAGGACGTGCTGAGCAACCCGGTGCGGCTCGCCGGGCTGCTGTCGGCCCCCGGTAAGGGTCTGGCGGTCGACGACGACGGCCTGCCGCTGACCAGGCTGGTGGCGGTGCTACCCGAGATGGACAGCGTCGACCCGGTGGGGCTCAGCCTCCCGGTCGGCGAGCCGGTGGACGACCGTACGCTGCTGCCGCTGGACCCGAAGCTGGGCAAGGCGTTTCTCGCCGCGCTGGCCGAGGACCGGTTGGCGCAGTGGGTGGCCCAGCACCCGGAGCGGGTCAACCCCGTTCGGTGACGGGGGACGGGGCGTTCGCGACGGTGCCCCGCCGGCCGGGTACGGGACGGCGGGGCACCGGTCGTGCGGGGTGGGTCAGGCGACGAAGCGGCTGTTCCGGCGGCGGGCGATCAGGTAGCTGCCCGCACCGGTGACGAGCAGCAGGACGCCGAGGCCGGCGATCAGGTTGGTGGGGGCGCCGGTGATGGGCAGCGAACCGCCGCCGCCACCGCCGCCATCGCCATCGTCCTGACCGCCGCCGCTCTGGGCCGCGTTGACCACGATGGCGGCCTTGTCGTTGGCCGGTTTGATGTCGGCCTTGAAGCCGCCACCGGCGGGGCATTCGCACGGCGCGTTGACCCGTACCGCGCCCCGGGCGTTGGGGATGACCTTGTCGATGCGCAGCCGGAACGCCATGGTGTAGGTCTTCCCGGCCACCAGGAGCATCTCCGACGCGCACAGGTACGTGCGGGTGCTGTCCTGCCGCAACCAGCAGTTCTTGGGAACCTCGACGGCGGAGGTGCCCGGCGGCAGCTCGACGTCGGTGTGGGTGGCGGCCTCGTACTCCTCGCTCACATTGTCGAGCGTCGCCGGGCCGTTGTTCCGGAAGCCGACGGTGGCCGTGACGACGGTGCCGGCCGTGCCCTTGAGCGCGGCCCCGATCGCCGCGAGGTCGGTGCCGTTCGTGCCGGTGGCCTTGATGGTCCACCCGGTGTAGTCGTTGCCCGGGTTGACGTCGGTCTGGTCGGCCTGCCGGGTGGCGCCGGACGTCTTGGCCAGGGTCAGCTTCGGGCCGCTGCCGGGGGTGGCCGCCCGGGCGCCGACTGCTTTCCGCACCTTGGTCAGGTCCTCGAAGTCGGCCACCGTCATGAACTGGGCGTAGCCGGACTGGTTGGTGGGGGCGTAGGTGTCCCTGGCGAGTTCGAGGTTCAGCGTGGCGGCCAGCCCGGTGCCCACCGGGATCTCCTCGTCGAACTGACAGGAGACCAGGTGGTCGTCGGCGTAGCGGCAGTTGCTGAACCGGTCAGTGGTCCGGATCGAGTAGGCGAGGTCGAAGACCGCGACGAACCCCTCGACCGTCCGGTCGCCGGCGTTGGCCACGACCAGCGGCACCGAGAACTTCCCACCCGGCTTGGCCGAGGCGGTGGTGAACGGCCCGCCGGCCAGGTCGACGCCCTCGCCGACCCGGACGCGCGAGGTGTAGCTGCCGCTGCGCCCGCCGGCCGCCTGGAAACTGACCACGACGTCCCCGGAGTCACCGGGCTGCGCATCCTCGGTGAGGCCGATGCGCACCCGCTTGAGCCCGTTGCGGTAGATCCCGCTGCCGAGCGGCGGCTCCTCGTAGAGGACGACGTCGAAGGGCTCCTCGCAGACGAGAACGCCCGGCTCCGGGGCGGTGCACCGCTGGCCGTCCTCCTCGGAGACGACGGTGATCTTGTTGGCCAGGGAGCGATAGTCGTACCGCACGGAGACCTTGGACAGGGTCGTCGGCTCGTTGGCGTACAGGAGCAGGGCGCGGGTGGCCGGCTCCGAACCGACGGCCAGTGTGGTGTCCTGGAAGTAGGGCGCGATCGGGGCCGCGGCGACGGCGGGCGTGGCGGAGGCAGCGACCAACGCGCCGGCGGCGCCGAGCCCGGTCAGCCAGCGGAGCCAGTGCTTGAGCATGGGGGTCCTCCCGTGGGGATGCCTATGGCGCTCGTCCAACCTAGGGAGCCGTCAGCTCCTCCGGTAACCCTTTGGGATCGATATTTGTCGAACGGCCCGAACGGTTGAGCACCCTCTGGCGCAACGGGCAGCCGTCCCGGTGGCGGGATCAGCGGTAGTCGTCCTCGTCCCCGGTGACCACCCGGGCCTGCTCCATCGCGTCCCAGTCGTCGACCTCCAGGCCGCGGTGCGGCTCACCGTCGGTGTCGGCGGGGCCGGCGACGGTGGCCTGCTCGACCGCGTCCGCCGGATCGGCCTCCGGGTCGCGTTCGTCGGCTGCGAGGTGGTCGCCGGGGGTGAAGTCCTCATCGGGCTGACCCATCGTCCCTCCCGGGGGTCTCGGGGCACGGTTCCCACCCACCGTACGGGCTGGGCGGGCGTACCGCCCGGAAGCGGAGTAGGCCGAATCAGCCCTCGGCGACGTGACCCGATGCCAGGATGGTGCCGTGGGCTTCCTCATCAGACTGGCGATCACCGCTGTCGCGTTGTGGATAACCACGCTGATCGTGCCCGGGGTGGACGTGCACGCCCGATCGGGTGGCAACACCGCCCTCACCCTGATCGTGGTGGCGCTGATCTTCGGTGTGATCAACGCAGTGCTCAAACCGGTGATCCGGGTTGTCGGCTGCGTGTTCTACCTGCTGACCCTGGGCCTGTTCGCGCTGGTGGTCAACGCGTTGCTGTTCCTGCTCACCGACCGGATCGCCCGCGGGCTGGACCTGCCGTTCCAGGTGGACGGATTCTGGGCGGCGTTCTGGGGAGCCATCGTGATGACAGTGGTGACCTGGTTGATCAGCGTCATCGTGCCGGACAACCCGGGCCGCCGGTGAACGGCTAGCACCCGGGTCGGTTGTTCCGGCGCACCTCACCTACGGGATACTTCCGGCGGAGGACAGCGCGGTCCGGCGCACAAATGAAGAACAGCGGCCAGCACGGCCGAGAGTGGTAAGTAAGGAGCGCATCACATGCCCATCGCTTCCCCCGAGGCTTACGCGGAGATGCTGGACCGCGCCAAGGCTGGCCGGTACGCGTACCCCGCGATCAACGTGACCTCCTCCCAGACGCTGAACGCGGCGCTCAAGGGCTTCGCCGACGCGGAGAGCGACGGCATCATCCAGGTCTCCACCGGTGGCGCCGAGTACCTCTCCGGCCCCTCGATCAAGGACATGGTCACCGGTGCCGTCGCGTTCGCCGCGTACGCGCACGAGGTGGCCAAGAAGTACTCGGTCAACATCGCCCTGCACACCGACCACTGCCCGAAGGACAAGCTGGACGGGTTCGTCCGTCCGCTGATGGGCATCTCGCAGGAGCGGGTGAAGCGCGGCGAGCAGCCGCTCTACCAGTCGCACATGTGGGACGGCTCGGCCGTGCCGGTCGCGGAGAACCTGGAGATCGCCGCCCAGCTGCTCGACGAGGCAGCCAAGGCCAAGATCGTCCTTGAGATCGAGGTCGGCGTCGTCGGTGGCGAGGAGGACGGCGTCGAGAACGCCATCAACGACAAGCTCTACACCACCACCGAGGACGGCCTGGCCATGGTCGAGGCGCTCGGCCTCGGCGAGAAGGGCCGCTACATGGCGGCGCTGACCTTCGGCAACGTGCACGGCGTCTACAAGCCGGGCAACGTCAAGCTCCGTCCGGAGATCCTCAAGCAGATCCAGGACGCCGTCGGCGCCAAGTATGGCAAGGACAAGCCGCTCAGCCTGGTCTTCCACGGCGGCTCGGGCTCCCTGCTGAGCGAGATCCGCGAGGCGCTGGACTACGGCGTGGTGAAGATGAACATCGACACCGACACCCAGTACGCCTTCACCCGCCCCGTCGCGGACCACATGCTCCGCAACTACGACGGCGTGCTGAAGATCGACGGCGAGGTCGGCAACAAGAAGCAGTACGACCCGCGCGCCTGGGGCAAGGCCGCCGAGGCCGGCCTGGCCGCCCGGGTCGTCGAGGCGTGCGAGCACCTGCGCTCCACCGGCACCACGATGACCAAGTAACGACGTCCCACCCACGGCCGGCTCCCCGCACGGGGGCCGGCCGTCGTCGTCAGGTCGTCAGGTCGTCAGCAGGCGTACGGCCTCGCGAACGTCATCGGTCAGGTGGATCGTCGACGACAGGTCACCGAACGGGGACGCGGCCAGCAGCGGGCGCAGCAGCGCCTCCACCGGCAACTCCCCGGTCCAGTAGTCGCGGTCCAGGAAGATGTACGCCCCGCTGGCCCCGTCGGTGCCGTAGTAGGTCTTGGTGGCCGCCTGGAACACCTCCTGCACGGTGCCCGCCCGCCCCGGCGCGAAGACGATGCCACCCCGGGCGAGGCGCAGGATGGTGTCCTCCCGGATCGCGTTCGAGAAGTACTTGGCGATCCGCCCCGCGAACAGGTTCGCCGGCTCGTGCCCGTACAGCCAGGTCGGAAT
>NZ_JAGPXZ010000272.1:0-7312 GCF_018070305.1 Micromonospora sp. M51
GGATTACTCGGAGGTGGCCTCGGCGGCCGGTCTGGTGGGGGTTCTCCGAGTGGTGCTGGTCCGGCTCCGGGGGACGGGGGGCCGGGCGGGCGGCTTCGCGGACCGCTTCGGCCAACGCGACCAGGTCGTCAGTGGTGGGCGGCGGCGGCTCGAACTCGCCCTCGTGCCGGACGACGTCCCAGCCCCGCGGGGCGGTGAGGCTGCGGGCGTGCGGCTCACACAGGTCGTACGTGTGTGGCTCGGCGAACGCCGCCAGTGGCCCCACCACCGCTGTCGACTCGTTGTAGACATAGGTCAATGTGGCGACCGCTTGCCGGGGGCAGCCGTTACGGGAGCAGCGCCGTGGTGACCTCACGTGCGGCAGGGTATCTCCATTACCGGGTCCGGCGCATCGGTTCGCGTTGCGACACGCCCGTCATGGTGATCACAGTCGACCGTCCTGGGCGCGCCGCGCCACAGGATCGGCGCTGCCGCTGGCCAGCCCGACACGGGCGCTACCCTTTGCCTCATGACGAGCCCGGAACACCGCCGCCCCGGCTCGGGCCGGCGTGCGCATCGGGACCGGCACGGGCGCGGCCTGCGCGGGCGGCTGGTCCCGGCCACCGTGCCGCTGGCACGGACCAAGGCCGAGGTCTTCGACGACCTGGTTCTGGACACCGTCGAGACGTTGGAGCGTCGGTTCGCCAAGGAGCTGGCGGGTGTTGAGTTCGCGGTCGAGGACGTCCCGCCGGACCTGAACGTCTACGACTCGGATGTGCTGGAGGACGGCGAGGTCCCGCTGGCCCGGCTGCTGCCCGGTCGCCCGGGCCGGCAGGAGATGCCGCCGCGGATCGTGCTGTACCGACGGCCCCTGGAGTTCCGGGCGATGGACCGCGAGGACCTCGCCGATCTCGTCCATGACGTGATCATCGAACAGGTGGCGAACCTGCTCGGGGTGGACCCGGACGAGCTCGCCTGAGCCGACCTCCGAGCGGAGAGTCGGGCGGCCCCCACCGCCTCGACCCCACACCGCCCCGACCTGAGACCGGTCAGGCGGCCCGCCGCTTCAACTTGCGCCGCTCCCGCTCGGAGAGCCCACCCCAGATTCCGAACCGCTCGTCGTGACCCAGAGCGTATTCAAGGCACTCGGTCTTGACCTCGCAACGCGAACAGATCCGCTTCGCCTCGCGGGTCGAGCCGCCCTTCTCGGGAAAGAACGCCTCGGGGTCGGTCTGCGAGCACAACGCCCGCTCCTGCCACTCCGGCGCGTTTCCGAGCAGGTCGGCCACCTCAAGCTGGCCGTCCATCAAATGCCTCCTTGTCGCGCACCGGCGTCATCGCCGCTGCAACCCCCCACGCGAAAGGCGTGCTTGTCCGTCCGGTCCCGTTTTGTTGCGTTCCGTGCGAACAACCCCATTCAAATTACACGCGTGTAATGCGTGCGCCGTCAAGCCAAACTTGATAATGGAGTCGCCCTCCCGACACCCTCGGCCGACCCACTCGGGCCGTCCAGCCTCGCAACCTGCCCTATCGATTCAGACCCCGGCCGAGTAACGCCCTCTCCGGCGAGTTGCCCGACTTTTCTCCCGTGGCGCTTCCCCGACGAGTCGCCGCCCGGACGGCACCGGAGACCTCCAACGCTAAGCTGATCTTGGTGGGAGACAGGTTAACGCGACGCGGCACAGACTGCCTGTCGAGCCGCAGACAGCACTCGCGCCCCGTCCATGATGTGGACGGGGCGCGGCGGTAGAACCGATTCGTCGAGATCAGTCAGTTGCACCAAAACCGCTGCTCGGCCAGGCGAATTCAGCTATCTCTCCACCATGGACAGAAATCGTGCCGGCGGACGTACGGTTGTCTCACCAGACGGTATAGATCCCGCTCGGCAGACCGGGATAGACCGCACTGTGGAACGAGCCGTCCCGCACCTTGCGCTCGCGCACCGCCGAGTGGACCCGCCGGTCGTCGTCGCGACTGATCTCGATCTCCCGCCCCCGCAGATCCCGACCCGTGTAGATGATCAGGGCACCGGTGTCGCCGCCCATATCCAGGACGACACTCCCGGTCTCCGACGGCCCGTACGCGTGCTCGTGCATCCGCCCGCCCCCTGCGCGGTCAGGACGCCGCCGACGGGTTGTTGAACCAGTCGGCGGTCAACGTCTGCCGGCGGGTCAGTCGCGGCCACTCCCGCTTCCGCTGATCACTGGTCATGGGCAACCTCTCCGGCGTGGCGCGAACGCGCCCGCGGAGACGGACGGGTCCGACGCCGCCTCGCGACACCGCCGGGCCCCTGAGGGGACACCGGTGGCGGTCCTCGCCGTGACCGCCACCGGCACCGCGTGGTACGGCCGGCGGCGGGGAAAGGTTCGACGTCAGGGCCGGGCGTGACCGTACGCGGTCGACCGCTTGCGCGCCGGGCGACCGGCGGCCTTCGCGATGGCCCGCAACTGCTCCTCGGTACGCGCCGACCCGTTGTCGGAGCCGGCCATCCGGGAGATCGTCTCCTCCATCAGCGTGCCGCCGAGGTCGTTGCAGCCACCCTGGAGCATCGCGACAGTGCCCTCGTCACCCAGCTTCACCCAGGAGCACTGGATGTTGTCGATCCGGCCGTGCAGCAGCAACCGGGACATGGCGTGCACCACCCGGTTCTCCCGCCAGGTCGGCCCCGGTCGGGCGATACCCGCCAGATAGATCGGAGCATTGGTGTGCACGAACGGCAGCGCCACGAACTCGGTGAACCCGCCGGTACGGTCCTGCACCCCGGCCAGCACCCGGAAGTGCGCCAGCCACTGCCCGGGGTGGTCGACGTGGCCGTACATCATCGTGGAGCTGGACCGGATGCCCAGCTCGTGTGCGGTGCTCACCACCTCGACCCAGGCGGCGGCCGGGAGTTTGCCCTTGGTGAGCACCCAGCGCACGTCGTCGTCGAGGATCTCGGCGGCGGTGCCGGGGATGGTGTCCAGCCCGGCCTCGCGGAGCTGGAGCAGCCACTCGCGAACCGGCACGCCGGCCTTCGCGGCGGCGGTGACGATCTCCATCGGGGAGAACGCGTGCACGTGCATCTCCGGCACCCGGGCCTTGATGGCGCGCACGATGTCGGCGTACCCGGTCACCGGCATCTTCGGGTCGATGCCGCCCTGCAGGCACACCTCGCTGGCACCGGCCGCCCACGCCTGCTCGGCCCGGTCCGCGACCTGCTCGACGGAGAGCCGGTACGCGTCGGCGTCCCGCTCACGCTGGGCGAAGGCACAGAACCGGCAGCCCACGTAGCAGACGTTACTGAAGTTGATGTTGCGGTTGACCACGTAGGTCACGTCGTCGCCGACCGCGTCGCGGCGCACGTCGTCGGCGAGGCGGCACAACTCGTCGAGCGCTGGCCCGTCCGCCGCGAACAACGCCAGCGCCGCGTCGGTGTTGGCGGGTTCGAGCAGCGCCGCCGGGTCGTCAGCCGCGAGCCGGAGCCCCGCCGCCAGGTCACGGTCCGCACCACCGCCGGCCGCCACCGGGGGTACGTCCGCCCGACGCGCCGCCGCCTCCGGGGTGACCTTGTCGGCCACCTCGGCCCAGTCGCCGTAGACGCTGTCGAAGTCACCCCGCCGGTCATCGGTGCGGCCCGTGGTGTCGATGGTGGCGTGCAGGTCGGTCCGGCCGCCGAACGTCTCCTCCGGCTCCTGCCAGGGCCGGCCCTGCGGCATCGCCGACTCGACGGCCATGCCGGTGGCCGGGTCGGCCAGCGCGCTCACGTGCGGCAGCAGGCGCGGGTCGAGCCACGGGTCGCCCGCGCGCACGTACTCGGGGTAGATGGTCAACCGCTCCCGCAACGTGAACCCGGCCAGCTCGCTGTGCCGGGCCAACTCCTCGATCTGCGGCCACGGACGCTCCGGGTTGACGTGGTCCGGGGTGAGCGGCGAGACGCCGCCCCAGTCGTCGATGCCGGCACGCAGCAGCAGGTCGTACTCGCCGGCGATGAGGTTCGGCGGGGCCTGGATGCGGGCCTTCGGGCCGAGCAGCAACCGCGCCACCGCCACCGTGGCGGCCAGATCGTGCAGCTCCGCGTCGGGCATGCCACGCATCGCCGTGTCCGGCTTGGCGCGGAAGTTCTGCACGATCACCTCCTGGAGGTGGCCGTACTCCCGGTGGGCGCGACGGATCGCGAAGAGCGCGTCCACCCGCTCCGCCGGGGTCTCCCCGATGCCGATCAGGATGCCGGTGGTGAACGGCACCCCCACCCGGCCGGCGTCCTCGAGCACCCGCAACCGGACCGCCGGTTCCTTGTCCGGTGAGCCGAAGTGCGGACCACCCGGCTCGGACCAGAGCCGGGTCGCCGTCGTCTCCAACATCATGCCCATGCTCGGCGCGACCGGCTTGAGCCGCTGCAACTCCGACCAGGACAGCACCCCCGGGTTGAGGTGCGGCAGCAGGCCGGTTTCCTCCAGCACCGCCACCGCGCAGGCGCGCAGATAGTCCAGGGTCGAGTCGTAACCGCGTTCGTCCAACCAGGTCCGGGCCGCCGGCCACCGTTCCTCCGGCCGGTCACCCAGGGTGAACAGCGCCTCCTTGCAGCCCTGCTCGGCACCGGCCCGGGCGATGGCCAGCACCTCGTCCCGGTCCAGGAACGGCGCCGGCAAGCGGTGCGGCACCGTCGCGAACGTGCAGTAGTGGCAGCGGTCCCGGCACAGCCGGGTCAGCGGAATGAAGACCTTTTTGGAGTACGTGACCACACCCGGCCGCCCGGCGTCGCGCAGCCCGGCGTCGCGGATCCCACCGGCCAACCGGAGCAGCTCGTCGAGCGCGGCACCACGGGCGGACAGCAGCGCGGTCGCCTCGTCGACGTCCAGCGCCCGCCCGTTCGCGGCCCGGCCCAGGGCCCGCCGAACGCTCGCATCGCTGGGAACGGACTGGGTGCGATCAACCATCCACTCACCCTATGCGCAGCGCTGCGCCACCCAACCAGTCCCGGCCCGCACCGTGGGAAACGGCACTGGACGATCATGGCACGCCTGCCGCGACCGGAGGTCGCTGAACGCGCTGGCGGCCGTCCGTCAACCACCCGACCTCGTCGATCAGGGCGGTCACCGCACCCGGCGGTCACCGCACCCCAGGCCGCTTCGCTTCCCACAGCTGGCAATCTTGGACAGTTTCCGTCAGCTCGGAACGGAAAGTGTCCAAGATCTACGTTGCCTGCCCGCTCCCCCGCCCCGCGCGGCCCCGGTCGGCCGAGCGGGGCCGCGGGGCCGCGCGGTCGGGCGGGCGGACGGGCGGGCGGACGGACGGGCGCGATACCGAGGTCGACGGGGCGGAGATGACTGACCGCGACCCTCGAATGTGAGCCGGGCCCCGTTACCAACCGTCCGAGGGCTGCTGGTCGGGTGAAGTCAGCGGGGTTGATCCGGGTGGTCGTTGGGCTTGATGTGCTGCGTGCGGTCGGTGTCCGGGTCGGTGGGGTGGGAAATGACCTCGGTAGGGTCGGCCGACTTGCGCGGGATGGCCTGCGTGGGGTCGGCGGACTGGCGCGGGATGGCCTGCGTGGGGTCGGCCGACGGCGGCTGCCCGAACGGGGGCGCGGCCGGGGACGGCGACTGCGGGGCCGGGCTGGCCGGCGGCGCTGACTGCGGCGCGGCCGGGAACGGCGGTGCCGACTGCGGGTGCTGCGGGGCCGGGAACGGCGGGGCGGACTGCGAGTGCGGCGGGGCCGACTGCGGAGCCTGGAACGGCGGCGACGGCTGGCCGAACGGGCCGGCCTGCGGGTAACCGGCCGACTGACCGGCCTGCGGGTAACCACCCGACTGACCGGGAGCGGGCCAACCGCCCTGCGGCTGGCCACCGGGCTGACCGGGAGCCGGCCACCCGCCCTGCTGCTGCGGCCAGCCCGGCTGCGGCTGGCCGTAGACGCCCGGCTGCGGCTTGGGTCGCGGCACGTAGTAGTGGGCGCGCCAGATCGTGTAGACCACCCAGGCGGCGATCGCGAAGATCACCATCCAGGCGAACCGGGTGAGCACACCGAGCAGCGCGTCGAGCACCTCGGCCTCGGCCAGCCGACCCACCGTCCAGATCAGCATGGTCAGCGTGCCGAACAGGGCGCTGACCGCGTACTCGATCAGGGCTGCCTGGGTGATCAGCTTCGCCTTCGCCAGCACCGGCGAGATGTGCGTGGCCAGCAGCACCGCCAGCACTGGCAGAGCCACCCCCTCCACCCCGAGGAACGCGTAGAAGGCGCTGCCCGCCCGGTCGGTGAAGGAGCTGTAGTCGTTCGGGGCGACCAGCCGGAGCAGGCCCACGAAGAGGAACACGGCGTTGGCGCCGAGCAGCGCGAGCGCGGCGAGCTCACGCAGTGGCTTGGTCAGCTGACGGGCCTGTGTCGCGTCAGCGGACGCGGGCTCGGTGGGGCTGGTCACGAGCTCCCCCTCGGGGCAGGAACGGACAGGGCGCACGTGAGCCTAGTCTCGCGGGCCACCGACGGATCGCAGGCGTCACGTGCGCGAGGATGGTCGACATGCGCATCGTGGTTCTGGCCGGCGGCATCGGCGGCGCCCGGTTCCTGCTCGGGGTCCGGGCGTACGCCCGTGACGTCGGCGCGGAGGTGACCGCCGTGGTCAACGTCGGCGACGACCTGTGGTTACACGGGTTGAAGATCTGCCCCGACCTGGACAGCGTCATGTACACGCTCGGCGGGGGTGCCGACCCGGAGCGGGGTTGGGGTCGGGTCGGCGAGAGTTGGACGGTCAAGCAGGAGCTGGCCGCGTACGGGGCACAGCCGACCTGGTTCGGCCTCGGCGACAAGGACATCGCCACCCACCTGGTCCGCAGCACGATGCTCAACGGCGGTTACCCGTTGAGCGCGGTCACCGAGGCGCTGGCCAGCCGCTGGGAGCCGGGCGTGCGCCTGGTGCCGGCGACGGACGACCGGCTGGAGACCCACGCCGTGGTGGAGGACGACCAGGGGCAGCGGGCGATCCACTTCCAGGAGTGGTGGGTGCGGTACCGGGCCGACATCCCCACCCACCGTTTCGTGTTCGTCGGCGCGGAGACGGCGAAGCCGGCACCCGGGGTGCTGGACGCGATCGCCTCGGCCGATGTGGTGTTGATCGCACCCAGCAACCCGGTGGTGAGTGTCGCGCCGGTGCTGGCCGTACCGGGGCTGCGGGAGGCCGTGGCGGGCGGCCCGGCGCCGGTGGTGGGCGTCTCCCCGATCATCGGCGGCGCGCCGGTGCGGGGGATGGCCGACCGTTGTCTGGCAGTGCTCGGTGTCGAGTGCAGCGCGGCGGGGGTGGGTCGCCTCTACGGCGGCCGGGCCAGCGGCGGTCTGCTCGCCGGTTGGCTGGTGGCCGAGGAG
>NZ_JAGPXZ010000273.1:0-7310 GCF_018070305.1 Micromonospora sp. M51
TCACCGGCGCGGTCTGGGCCCGGCGACGGCAGGGCCACGACACCGTCGGGGTGAGCTTCTTCGGCGACGGCGCGGTCAACGAGGGGATGCTGCTGGAGGCGTTCAACCTGGCGGCGCTCTGGCGGGTGCCGGTGCTGTTCGTCTGCGAGAACAACGGCTACGCCACCACCATGCCGGTCGCCGGCGCGGTGGCCGGCAGCATCGCCGGCCGGGCCGCCGCGTTCGACATCCCGGCCGTCGAGGTCGACGGCCAGGACCCCGAGACGGTACGCGCCGCCGCGGCCGCCGCCGTCGACCGGATGCGCGCCGGCGGTGGCCCCGAGCTGATCGAGGCCCGGACCTACCGTTTCGACGCCCACCACACCTTCGAACACGCGGTACGCCTCGACTACCGGCCGCCGGACGAGGTGACCCGGGGCCGGGCCCGGGACCCGGTGGACATTCAGGGCTCACGGCTTGCCGACGCCGACCGGGCAGCAGTGAACGCCGAGGTCGAGGCGACAGTCGACGCGGCGGTGCGGTTCGCGCTGGACAGCCCCGAACCCGACCCGGCCGACGCGTTGGCCTACCTGTACGCCAGCGGCCTGACCGTACGCACCGGAGGTGGGTGAGGTGCCGCGACTGTCGTACCGGCGGGCGTTGACCCGGGCGCTCGCCGACGAGTTGGCCCACGACGAGGCGGTGTTCCTGCTCGGCGAGGACATCCAGGTCGGCGCGTCGCTGGTGACCACCGGGCTGGCCAAGCGGTTCGGGACCGAACGGGTCCGCGACACCCCGCTGTCCGAGCAGGCGTTCACCAGCTTCGCCACCGGGGCGGCGCTGGCCGGGCTGCGGCCGGTGATCGAGTTTCAGATCCCGTCGCTGCTGTTCCTCGTCTTCGAGCAGATCGTCAACCACGCGCACAAGTTCCCGCTGATGACCGGTGGGCAGTGCCGTGTCCCCGTCACCTACCTGGTGCCCGGCTCCGGCTCGCGGACCGGGTGGGCCGGGCAGCACTCCGACCACCCGTACAGCCTCTTCGCGCACGTCGGCGTGGTCACCGTCGTGCCGGCCACCCCGGCCGACGCGTACGGGTTGCTGGTCACCGCGATCCGCCACGACGACCCGGTGGTGGTGTTCGCGCCGGCCGCGGCGATGGACGTGCGCGACGACGTCGACGACCTGGCGCCGGTGCCGTTGGGCCGGGGCCGGATCCACCGCAACGGCTGCGACGTCACAGTGGTCGCGATCGGGCACCTGGTGCACGACGCGCTCGCGGTCGCCGAGGAGATGGCCGATCAGGTCTCGGTGGAGGTGTTCGACCCGCGCACCCTGTACCCGTTCGACATCGACGGTCTCGTCGAGTCGGTCACCCGCACCGGGCGACTCGTGGTGTTCGACGACGGCAACCGTTCCTGCGGCATGGCCGCCGAGATCATCGCCTCGGTGGTGGAGCGGGTCCGGCTGCTCGCCCCGCCGCGCCGGGTCACCCGACCGGACGGGGCGGTGCTGCCGTTCGCCCCGGCGCTGGACCGCGCCGTGCAACCCGGCCGGGACCACCTCGTCACCGCCATCCACCTGACCGTGAAGGACTCATCATGATCGACCCGAACTATCAGTGGCCGGCGGTCGGCCGGGCCTGGGCCGAGCTGCCGGAGCCGGCCCGTCGGGCCATGGTGGCCAGTGGGGCGGCGGCCTGGGAGCAGGTCTTCCACGGCCGGGCCACCTACAACAAGCAGTGGCGGTTGGCCCGGCCCCCGGTGCTCACCGCGGACGCCTGGCGGGAGCTCAACGAGGTCTGCGACCGGTTGGCGCAGCTCATCCTCGACGCCTGCCGTCGTCGCGCCGGTACCGCCGGGGAGCTGCGCCGGCTGCTCGGCGTACCGGCGGGGGAGACCCGGTTGCTGGACGAGGCCGAGCCGCTGACCGAGGCACTGCTGGCCGCGTACCGACCGGATGTGATCTTCTCCGGCGGGGTGCCGAAGTTCGTCGAGTACAACATCGACAGCAGCCTCGGCGGCGGGTTCGACGCCGACACCGTCATCCAGCGGTACGCGCGCCTCTACCAGGACCAGGGCATCCTCGACGAGCTGCCGGTGCGGGCCGCCCCGTCCCTGCTGGACCAGCGGTTCGTGGCGATCCGCGACGAGCTGCGGCTGCCCGAGGGCGCCCGGGTGGCGCTGCTGATGGACTTCGACGCCGACTACCCCGGCCTGGACGACCCGCAGACGTTCATCCGGATCCTCGACCCCCTCGCCGTACGGGCCCGGGACTTCGGCATCGACCTGGTCATCGCCCCGGTCTCCACCGCCACGGTGGACGCCGATCACCGCCTGGTCGTCGACGGCGCGCCGGTCGACGCGCTGTTCCGGCTCTTCGTGCCCAACCGGGTCACTCCGACCGCCGGCCTGGACGCGGTGGCCCGGGCCCTCGCCGCCGGCACGCTACCGATGTTCGTGTCGGCGGCGGCCTGGCTGCTCGGCAACAAGGTCACCTTCGCCTGGCTGTGGGAGGACGTGGCCGGGCTGCCCGCCGACGACCAGGCGCTGATCCGCCGGCACGTGCCGTACACGGTGCCGTTGACCGCCGCGGTGCTCGACCGGGCCATCGCCGAGCAGGCCACCGTGGTGGCGAAGCCGGCCGACGGTTCGGCCGGGCACGGGGTGCTGCTCGGTCCGGAGCTGAGCGCGACGGACTGGGCCGACGGTGTGCGGGCCGCCGTCGGCCAGGGCGGCGCGATCCTTCAGGAGTACCTGCCGACCGACCGGGTGTCGATGGACTTCGTCCAGATCGAGACCGGTGAGACGGTCACCGCCGACGTCCCGTACTCCCTGGCCCCGTACCTGTTCGGCCGCAGGGCCTCCGGCGGCCTGGCGCGGGTCGGTTACCCCGGCTGCGACGGAGTCCTCAACCTCGCCCACGGCGTCCTCCTGACCGGAGTCCTCCTGAAAACCTGACCCCCCTCCTCCCGGTGATCAAGAGGTTTCGGTCACGACACGCCGGGCTCGGTGACCGAAACCTCTTGATCACCGGTGACGGGCGCGGGTCCGGGGCGGTGGGGGGAGTGGGAGCGGGAATGGGAGAGGGAGAGGGAGAGGGCGCGGAGGGTTTCGGTTGTTGCTATGGCGTCGCTGCGGGCGCTGCCGTGGCGGCCGTCGGTGCTGTAGAGGGTGGGGTCGGCCGTCAGGGGATGGTCGGTCAGGTGGACGTGGACCGTGCCGAGGCGCTCGGCCAGGGTGGCCGTGTGGGCGGAGAGGCGGCGCATTCGTTCCCTGAGGCCGGCCCGCAGGTGCTCGGGCACCGCCGGGCTGTGCGAGACGTCGAACATGCCCACCGTGATCACGTCGGCGCCCACGTCGCGCAACGCGGTGATCATCGCGGTCAGCTCGACGTCCACCGCCGCCGCGTCGTACGCCGGGTGGAAGGCGTCGTTGCCCCCGCAGACGACCAGGGCCAGATCCGGTGCGAAGGCCAACGCCGGGGCGAGCTGGGTGGCCCGCACCTGGTGGGCGCGCAGCCCCCGTCGACCCAGATTCCGGTACGCCAACTCGGGGCGCACGGTGGTCAGCTCGGCGGCGACCCGGTCGACCCACTGCACGTCCGGGTAGCCCGGGGTCGGCTCACACATGCCCTCCACGACGCTGTCGCCGAGCGCCACGAACCGCCGCCACGGGTGCCCGTGCAGCAGTTCGGCGGCCTCCCCGGGGCGCAGACAGTACGGGTCCGTTGATTCGGTGAGCGTCGATGGCATGCCGGCACGCTAACCGACCGTCGGGCGGCCCGGCCAGGCACGGCCGGCCAGGCCGATCTCGGCCAGGTGGACAGGTCCGCCCGGGCCTGTCGGATTGGTGTCATGGGCGGGACGACGTCGGCGAACCGGGGTGGGGTGTTGGCACCCGCCCGCCCACGACGGGTGGTTGGCCGACCGCACGGTGGGAGCCCGGGGCCCCGACGGCGGAGGAGGTGACCGACGATGCGCTGACGACTGCTGGCCAGAGCTGGTGGGTAAGCGACGAGTGCGCGGCTGCCGCAGGATGACCTACGGGCAGGTCGTTGGGCGCTTGCGGGTCGCACGGGGAACACCTGCGGGCCGAAACGGATGGCTCGCAGGGTCGAGGGGTGGCTCCCTGGCCGTCGGTCGAGGCGGGCAGGACGCGCTGGCCGTAAGGTAAGGCGCTTCAGTCCTCAATGCTCATTGGCTCGAATGGCACCTCGTGCGCCTGCTTCACGATGCCGTGTTCGGTGAAGCGGCTCAAACCCCAGATGCTCATGTGCCGTGTGGGAGGATCGCTGACCGTGACGAGCCGGTCGAGCATGTTCTTCGAGCTGGTGGAACGGACATGTGCTGTGGTAGCCAGGAGGTAGGAGAGGGCGCGGCCGACTGGCACCAAGAACCGTCCATCGTCCTTGACAACGTCCGTGACCACGCGTTGAAGAAGCTCGTCGAGTTGTTCACGGATCTGGGCGGCTGCCTGCTCTCCGGCAGGGTCGCCGAAACAGTCGCCCACGGCGAACAGCGCGGCGTGGACCTCGATCACCCGAACCCTCGTGGCCTGGCTGTCATCAAGATTCAGTCGCTTGAGCCGGTCCCAGGAATGCTCGCAAGCCTCCCGCATAACAACCTGTGCCCGTTCGCGGCGTTCCTGCATGAATCCAAGGGCGAACAACGCCCGGCAGCGCAGCCACGGGTCGGCCTGGGGATGCCGGAGAACTGCTCGTAGGGCAGGTATCACCTGCGCGGCCCAGCCGCCGGCGCGTATGGCGTCGATGGCGCGGCGACGGTGGACGCCAGCGTTCTTGATGACCGCGTGTTGGAACAGTGTCTCGGTAGCTGCACGGATCCGATTGGGTATCGTGGAGTCGAGTTCCCGGCCAGCGTCGCGAATGACCCGCTGGCAGGGTTCGTCGAGATCCGGCCAGGTTGTCAGGATTTTTTTGTGTCGGCGTACATTTTGCTCCAGGGTGCCCGCAACCCATTTGAGGCCGGGCCGACGCGACGCTTCTCGGCGAAAATCGGTGATGAACTCGAAGATCTCGTCGCGGGCTGCGTCCTGATACTCGCCGTCCCAGGCTCGCTCCCACAGGCCGAAGACGGCAGTGCCGCGCTCCCGTAAGGTCGCGTTAGAATCCTTGGCGCGGGCGCGAAGCCGGTCCCCGGCCCAGTCCCGTTCCGGTGGCGACCAGATCTTTGGAATCGCGATCGCGAGTTCGAGGTCGAGCGAGCGCGCGGGGTAGAGGCTGTACTGCCGAAGCCGTTCGCAGAAGCTCAGTTGCCGCTCGACCCAGTCGCGCACCTGCTCGCCTTCAGGGCTTGATTCCCGGCGGTCCGCCTTGATGGCCAGGACGACCGCGGCCAGGGCGCGCCACACGCGGAAGCCCAGGGGTGTGCGTAAGGCCCTGTCCAGGCGCTTCTCCACGAGGTCGAAGGCGTAGCGGCTGATGCTGCCGAGCAGGATCAGCGCGTCGACGCTGGACGGAGTCGGCGCGAGGCTGCCGATCTGGATGAGTCCGTCGACGACATGGGCAAGTGTTTCTCGGTGGACGTTCCGCACATCACTCGGTGGCCGGCCGGGCTCTTCGAATTCGGCCAGGAGGATGGTGGCCTGAAGCAGCAGGATGATCGGGGGAGGGTTGCGAATGGCGAGGACGAATGGTTGGTAGAAAGGCGAGATGGTGGCCTCGACGTTCTGGCCGCTGCGTACACCAGACAGCCGGGCGGCGAAGGCCGCGAGCCCACCCGCGCGGCTGAGTTGTGGTGCTCTTCCGAGGATGACGGTGTCCAACGCTTGCAGGAACGGAATCGTCGGCCCGTTTCGCAGCGCCCGGCTGAAGTTTCCGCTGGGGTCGTTTGGCGTCGCATCACCGCCGACGCCGGCGGTGGGGTCTGGTTTGTCGCCACGATTGACCTGCTTGATCTTGGCGTGGATCTTGGCGATTTCATTCTGCGTCATCTTTGTGATCCCGGGTTCCAGCCCGGCGTCCATGTAGGCGACCTGGGCGGTCGCCGCGTAGCTGCGCAGTTGTCGTGGATCGCTGACGTCGGTCAACGTGACGGCCGGCGGCGTGCTCGCTGACGATGAGCGGTGTCGCGTGGAGGGCACTAGCGCAGGGTAACAGCGACGCTGTCTCTTGGCGGGAGTGCTGCTGTCAACTGTCCGATACGCCGCTGTCAATCACGCCGAAGTCTACTGTCGAGCGTTCGGCGTAATCGCTGTGGACGGGATAATCGATCTTGATTCTAACTGCTCTGAGCTGCGGAAACAGTGACTGCAAACCTCACTCGAAGTCACTGTGGAGCCCATTGCTTGTTGAGTTGCCAACCAGGAAGATAAATATCGACAAAAAAATTAGTGGCTCCTCCGGGAGACCGGAGGAGCCACTAGGAGTGATCGATCCGGGGGCCTAGTCCCGGAAACGATCATCACGCACGCCAGTTGCCCTAGTGAGGAGCTGACATGTATGACCCCGACAAGAATACGCCCGCCGACGCTTTCGAGGTACCCTTCGGCCTCAGTCTGAAGACGTGCAGGCCAACGCTCTACCTGGGCCTCGCCTACCTGGGTGTGAGTGGAGTCGCTCGCCCGGCTGTGACCGCCCACCAGATCGAGGCCGGCAGCGCGCAGGACTTCTCGGTCTTCGGTATGTGCCTGGTCATCTCCTTCGTCATCGCGCAGGCGCTGGAGTACAGCACCCGACCCACGCGCGGCGCCACGGTGGTGGGGAGTGTCCGCGGCGATGGAACCGCCCGGCGTTGCAACCTGATCCTCGGCTCGCTCGGCGTTCCAGTGTCGCTGCTCACCGGTCAGATGGAATGGGGCGGCCACCTGGCCGTGATCTCCCTCATCGCGGTCTGCACCCTCCTCGGCGAGGTGCTGTACCACACGTATGGCAAGAAAAATCCCTACCGACCCGTTCAGAAGCGGTCCGCTTCACGGCCGCGCAGCCGGACACGGACGGCCTGACTGACCCCGAAGGACGACCAGGATCATGGAGATCAAGCGCCAGGCGGACCGGTCCATGCGACCGGTCCGCCTCCGTTACAAGATTGTTCGCGAGGCCGGAGGTGAGTGGGCCTTCTGGCAGGGCCCGCGGTTGCGCTGCGAGTGGGGGGCTGCCTGGTCCGCCGACGCGATTCTCGCGATCGTCACTGAGCTCGTCTACCTCGAGACTTTTCAGCGGGTACGGTGGCGCGAACGGGCGAGTGCCGGCGCGACGCCGCGAACCGTCTACCTGTCCTGGCGGGTCTCCTGCCTCGACGGTTCCGGGGGGCGGCCGGGAGGTAGCCGTCCGCCCACCCCAGCGACAGGCCGCCGTCGCCCTCGGTTCTGAAT
>NZ_JAGPXZ010000274.1:0-7276 GCF_018070305.1 Micromonospora sp. M51
CTGCTCGCCGGCCTACGTCAGGACGGCCTCGGGCTGCTGCAGTGGACGCCGGCGGCGCGGGCGCTGCGGGAGCGGCTCGCGTTCCTGCGGCACCACCTGGGTGATCCGTGGCCGGAGGTCGACGACACCTCGCTGCTCGACGCCGCGCCGAGCTGGCTGGGCCCGGAGCTGGCCGCCGCGCGACGCCGGGCCGACCTGGCCCGGGTGGACGTGCCGTCGGCGCTGCGCCGGCTGCTGCCCTGGGCGCAGGCCGCCCGCCTGGACGAGCTGGCCCCGGAGCGGATCGACGTCCCCAGCGGCTCCCGGATCCGGCTGGACTACGGCGACCCGGCCGCGCCGGTGCTCGCCGTGAAACTGCAGGAGACGTTCGGCTGGCCGGCGGCCCCCCGCATCGCCGACGGTCGGGTGCCGGTGCTGCTGCACCTGCTCTCCCCCGCCGGCCGGCCGGTGGCGGTCACCGCCGATCTGGCGTCGTTCTGGCGCACCGGCTACCCGCAGGTCCGCTCGGAGCTGCGCGGGCGCTATCCCCGGCACCCGTGGCCGGAGGACCCGGCCACGGCGACGCCCACCCGGCACGCCACGCCACGTCGACGCTGAGCGCCGGCCTACTCCTCGACCACGTCGGCCACCACGACGGTGACGTTGTCCGGCGCGCCGGCGTGCAGGGCCAGGTCGATCAGTTTGCTGGCGCAGGCGCCCCGGTCCGGATAGCCGCCGAGCACCTCGGTGAGGGTGTCCGGGCGGACCACGTTGGAGAGGCCGTCGCTGCACAACAGCCACCGGTCGCCGGCCCGGGGCACCATCGTCGCGTACGACGGGGAGACCTCGTCACCCTGCAGGGCCTGGGTGACCACGGCGCGGCGCGGGTGGCTGCTGGCCTGGTCGGCGGTGATCACACCCTGGTCCACCAGCATCTGGACGAACGTGTCGTCCCGGGTCACCTGCTTGAGCACGCCCTCACGGAACAGGTAGGCGCGGGAGTCGCCGACGTGCGCGAGGGCCAGGCAGCTGCCGGTACGGGCGAAGAGCAGGGCGGTCAGCGTGGTGCCCATGCCCTGGCGCTCAGGATCCTCGGCGACCGCCTGCCGGATCCGGGAGGTGGCCAGCGCGATGCCGCCTTCCAGCGCGGCCACCAGGGCGTCCTCGGGTGTCTCGACGTCCAGCGGGGCGACCGCGTCGATGGTGAGGGCGCTGGCCAGGTCGCCGGCGGCCATCCCGCCCATGCCGTCGGCGACGGCGACGAGCCAGGTGCCGGCGTGCAGGGCGTCCTGGTTTCCGCTGCGGATCAGCCCACGGTCGCTCGTTCCTACGGAACGCAGCTTCAGGGTCATGGGAGGCAGCCTGCCAGGCGAAGGGCGCAGTTGTCTCTAGGAGATCAGGACGACGGCGCGTGGCGCGGCCAATCTCACGTTCGGGTGGCGGCGCGTCGCGGAGCACCCGCCGGGGTGACCGCCCTCGTCGCACGCCGGAACCCATCCAATCAGATCAATTGACATGAGGTACCGACGCTGGAAACATCGAGCCGACAACTGGGAGCGCTCCCAGAATTCGTCGCCCCACAGTGCCACCACCACGTCCCACTTCCCGTCCCGGAAGGACTCCCCGTGACGCCATCCCGACGCCGCCTCCTGTTGGCTGCGGCGACCACTCTGGCCCTCACCGGCGCGGGCGCCGGCGCGGCCCACGCCGACCCACCACCGGACGCCCCCGAGCAGATCGACAACGGCGACTTCAGCGCCGGGGTGAGCCCCTGGTTCTCCTTCGGCACCGGCCCGCTGGCGGTCACCGACGGCCGGCTCTGCACCACCGTGGCGGGCGGGCTGGCCAACCCGTGGGACGCCGGCATCGGCCAGGACGGCGTACCGCTGATCGCCGGCGCCGAATACACCCTCGGCTTCGATGTCTCCGCCACCCCCGGCGCCGCGGTCAAGGCCGTGTTGCAGCTCGGCAGCGCCCCCTACACCACGTACGCGGCGGTGGACGCCACGGCGACCGGCACCGCCCAGCGGGTCGAGCAGACCTTCACCGTCCCGGACACCAACCCCAACGCCCAACTGATCTTCCAGGTCGGCGGTGCCGCCCAGGCGCAGACCATCTGCCTGGACGACGTCTCGCTGCGCGGCGGCGAGCCGCCCGAGCCGTACGTGCCGGACACCGGGCCACGGGTGCGCGTCAACCAGGTCGGCTACCTGCCTGGCGGCCCGAAGAACGCCACAGTCGTCACCGAGGCCACCGAAGCGCTGCCCTGGCAGCTGCGCAGCGCCGCCGGCGCCGTCGTGGCCAGTGGCACCACCACCGCTCGCGGTGTCGACGCCGCCTCCGGGCAGAACGTGCACACCGTCGACTTCTCCAACTACCGCACCCCGGGCACCGGGCTCACGCTCACCGTGGACGGCGAGACCAGCCACCCGTTCGACGTCTCCGGCGCCCTCTACGACCAGCTGCGCTCCGACTCGTTGCAGTTCTTCTACGCCCAGCGCAGCGGCATCGCCATCGACGGCGACCTGATCGGCGACGAGTACGCCCGACCCGCCGGCCACCTCGGCGTCGCACCCAACCAGGGCGACACCAACGTGCCCTGCCAGCCGGGGGTCTGCGACTACTCGCTGGACGTGCGTGGCGGCTGGTACGACGCCGGCGACCACGGCAAGTACGTGGTCAACGGCGGCATCGCCACCTACCAGCTGTTGAACACCTTCGAGCGGACCAAGACGGCGGCCACCGCCAACGGCGGCGCCGAACTCGCCGACGGCACGCTGCGGGTGCCCGAGCGCGACAACGGGGTGCCGGACATCCTCGACGAGGCCCGCTGGGAGCTGGAGTTCCTGCTGCGCATGCAGGTGCCCGCCGGCAAGCCGCTCGCCGGCATGGTCCACCACAAGATCCACGACCAGAACTGGACCGGGCTGCCGCTCGCCCCGCAGGACGACCCGCAGCCGCGCGAGCTGCACGCACCGTCGACGGCGGCAACCCTCAACCTCGCCGCCACCGCCGCCCAGTGCGCCCGGCTCTTCGCCCCGTACGACGCGACCTTCGCGGCCCGCTGCGACACCGCCGCGAAGACGGCCTACGCCGCCGCCAAGGCCCACCCCGCGGTGTACGCCAGCCCGACCGACGGCACCGGCGGCGGCGCGTACGACGACAGCAACGTCACCGACGAGTTCTACTGGGCGGCGGCCGAGCTGTATCTGACCACCGGCGCGCAGACCTACCTGGCCGACCTGACCGCCTCACCGCACCACACCGGCAACGTGTTCGACCCGCGGGGCTTCGGCTGGCAGAGCGTCGCCGCGCTGGGCCGCCTCGACCTGGCCACCGTGCCGAACGGGCTGCCCGCCGCCGATCTGGCCCGGGTCCGCGCGTCGGTCACGGCCGCGGCCGACACGTACCTGGCCGAGCTGCGCCGCCAGGCGTACGGGCTGCCGATGCCCGGTGACGCCAACAGCTACTTCTGGGGCGGCAACAGCAACGTCATCAACAACGCCGTGGTGCTGGCCACCGCGTTCGACCTGACCCGCAACGCCGCCTACCGCGACGGTGCCGTGCAGGCGATGGACTACATCCTCGGTCGCAACGCCCTGAACATCTCCTACGTCACCGGGTGGGGCGAGCACGCCGCGGAGAACCAGCACAGTCGGATCTTCGGCCACCAGCTCGACCCGAGCCTGCCCCGACCGCCGGCCGGTTCCCTCGCCGGTGGCCCGAACGCGGCCCTCCAGGACCCGTTCGTGGCGCAGTTGCTGGCTGGCTGTGAGCCGATGTTCTGCTACGTCGACGACATCAACTCGTACTCGACCAACGAGGTGGCGATCAACTGGAACTCGGCGCTGACCTGGATCGCCTCGTTCCTGGCCGACCAGGGTGACGCCGGCGCGGTACCGGCCACCACCTGCTCGGTGGCGTACACGAACTACGGCGCCTGGCAGGGCGGCACCGGGTTCACCGCCCAGCTGACCATCCGCAACACCGGGTCCACCGCCGTCAACGGCTGGAACGTGCGCTTCGCGTTCACCGGCAATCAGCGGGTCCGCGAGGCGTGGCTGGCGAAGGTCACCCAGTCCGGCGCGACGGTGACCGCGCGCAACGAGTCGCACAACGCCAAGATCGCGCCTGGCGGCTCGGTGATGTTCGGCTTCAATGCGACGACCAGCGGCGGCGCCAACCCGAGCCCTGGCCTGATCACCGTCAACGGCGCGGCCTGCTCGCTGACCTGATCCCCGTCCTGGTGGCCGCCCGGGGAAGGCGGCCACCAGGACGGCACGAACACGCGGTCGGCGGGTCAACCGCCGGCCGCGTTGTGCGTCGCGACGAGGCTCGGCAACTCGACAAGCGAGTCGATCCGGAACAGGCACCGCTCGGCCACCTCGGAGGGGTCGAGGATGTACCCCCACGGACCCCGCCGGATCAGGCACGCCTTCATGCCAACCTCCAGGGCCGGGCGGACGTCGTTGTCGGGTCGGTCCCCGACGTACAGGATCGACGACGCGACCCCGCCGCCCGCGTCGACAACCCGCTCGAAGAACGCCGGTGCCGGCTTCGCCACGCCCCACCGGTGCGACGTGCCGATCACGTCCACGGGAAGGTCGAGATCGCGCAGGGTCGCCTCCGCGTGAGCCGGCTGGTTGCCGGCCAGGCCGACAAACAGGCCCTGGTCCTTCAAGGACGTCAGGCACTCACGCGCGTCCGGGTACAGGTCCTCCTCGGCGAACGACTCCGGCCGGCCGGCGGCCTCCCGACGGGCCAGCTCGGTGGTGAGATCGAAGTCGGGCCGGAAGACCCGGAACACCTCCTGATAGTCCAGACCCCTGGCGATCACCGTGCCGAAGACCGCCGAGAACGTGTGTCGGGGCACGCCGAGCCAGTCGGCCCAGTCGGCGAACTCGCGGGACTCGTCGAGAATGGTGCCGCCCACATCGAAGAAGACCGTGCTGATCATGTTTGTCCCCGTTCCTCGTCGCGGTCGCTGAGGCGCGGCCGCTGTCGCTGTCGGTCGCCGCTGTCGCTGTCGTGTCGCCGCCGCCGCTGTCGTGTCGCCGCGGTGTCGCTGGAGCCTAGGTGGGGTTGCCGGCAGTCGGCGTCCCTCCCGGCAACGCTGTCGAGCTGATGACGTGGACGAATTACTGGCACCGGCGGCAAAAGCGGTGGAGCGGTAGTGCCGCGTCAGCCAAGGTGAGGCCCATGGATGGCGACGATCTGGCCGGCGCGGAGCGTCGGGTGTGGACGGCGATGCCGACGGGGACGCGGGCCGCTCTGGCCGGGCTGTCCGGGGCAGACCTACGTACTCTTCTGCTGGGTGTGGCCCGCGACCGGGCGGCGACCGTACGTCCGCCCGAGGTGGTACGCCGCTGGCGCGAGGACCGCTTCGTCCGTCCGGCCCGTGCCGACCCGCGCCTGCTCGCTCAGGTGGAGGCCCGGATGTGGCAGCTGCTGCCCGCCGACGTGGCCGGGGTGGAGCTGTCGCCGGTCGTACCGGTCGGCACCTGCTCGGTCGTCGCACCGGTCAGCCAGAACAGGATCCTCACCACGATGCGCGCCAGCGAGGTGCTGAGCGATCCCACCAACGCCCTCGCCGTTGAGGCAGCCGTGCGTCGCCGTCGGCAGGACGAGGTGCACCTGGCCGCCGCCCACCGGGTGCTGCGGGCCCAGGATTTCGGCAGCGACGCGTCGGCACATTTCCGGCTCTTCGCCCTCGTGTCCAGCGCCCGGGACACCGGCGCCGGCGGCACCGAGGCCCGGCTGCTGGTCCGGCACCTCACCTACTGGCGGACCGTCCTCGCCGAGCTGGCCCCGGCGGCCGTCCCGCAGTTGCACGTCACCCACTTCGACGACCAGGCCGTCCGGGAACGGCTGGCCGACACCGTCCGACCGGCGCTCGCCGGGGGTGCGGTGCCGCTCGTGGACGAGCCGGAGCGCACCCGTGGTCGTGGCTACTACACCGGGTGCGCCCTACGGATCAGCCTCCTCGGTGGCGACCTGGAGATCGGTGATGGTGGCCTCACCGACTGGACCGCCCGGCTGACCGGCGACGCGAAGGAACGCTGCCTCGTCTCCTGCCTCGCCACCGAGCGCCTCGCCGACCACGTGGCCCGCTGACAGGCTTGCGCGATGCTCGAATTCTCCGGCCGACCTCCGCACTCCGAACTGGCCGCTTGGTCGACCGACACCGTTCCGGTCGGCGCGGGTAGGTCTGGGCTGGGTCGAGCTGGGCCTTGGAGTTGGGGAGTAGCAGGGTGCGGTCGGGCTAAACTGTCGTACACCTGTTCTATTTTCGGTCCATGGTGGAGGAGTTGGCGCAGGCGGAGGCGGCGGTCGCCGACTGCCTCGGCGCCCCGGTGTGGGCTCTTCCGGAGCAGGACCTCGTCGCGGCGCTCGACGCCGCGCACCGGCTCGCGCAGCGCCTGGCGGCCGTGCAACTGGTCCTGGTGCGCGAGCTCGACGGTCGTGGCACGGTCAGGACGCAGGGCGCGTCATCGACGGCCGTGTGGTTGCGCGACCGGTTGCGGCTGAGCATTCCCGCCGCCCGCCGACTGGTCGATCTCGCCGGCGCGTTGGACGCCGGAACGTCCGGGGTGGGGGCTGC
Organism: Micromonospora sp. M51; assembly: GCF_018070305.1. Lineage (NCBI taxonomy): Bacteria > Bacillati > Actinomycetota > Actinomycetes > Micromonosporales > Micromonosporaceae > Micromonospora > Micromonospora sp. M51. The sequence continues at coordinate 6,581 of NZ_JAGPXZ010000274.1, forward strand.
TCTGGCCAGCGGAGCCATCACCGTGGAGCAGGCCCGGGTCATCAGCGACACGGTCCGCACAGTGCACACGGCCGCCGGCGCCGAGGCGGCCGAGAAGGCGGTCGGCGTGCTTGTCGAGTGGGCCGGGCAGTTCGAGCCGGCGCTGCTGCGCAAGCTGGGCAGCAGAGTCCTCGACCATGTCGCCCCGGAGGTCGCCGACGCCGCGGCGCGGGCGGCACTCGACACCGAGGCGCGTCGAGCCGACCGGGACCGTCACGTCACGCTGTCCGAGCTGCGCGACGGCCGGCTACGGCTGTCCGGCAACCTAGATGCGGAGGCGGCCGGGCTGCTGCGCGCGGCGCTCGACCCACTGACCGCACCGTCCGGTCCGGACGACCCGCGTTCTCCAGGGCAACGCCGCCACGACGCGCTCGCCGACCTCTGTCGGCTCGCCCTGCGCACCGGTGAGCTACCCGAGCACGGCGGCGAGCCCGCCCAGATCGTCGTCACGACCAGCTTCGACGTGTTGACCCGGCAACTCGACGCCGGCACCCTCGACACCGGGCCACGGGTGACCCCGGAGGCGGTACGCCGTCTCGCCTGCGACGCGGCGATCCTGCCGGCCGTCCTCGACGGCAGCGGCCAGACGCTCGACGTGGGCAGGCAACGCAGACCGGTCACCGGCCCCCTGCGACGCGCCCTGGTCCTGCGCGACCG
>NZ_JAGPXZ010000275.1:0-7273 GCF_018070305.1 Micromonospora sp. M51
CTGATCACGGGGAAGGCCGGCTGGCCAAGGCGGCGGTCCCGCGGACCGTCTGGGACGCGCTGCTCGAGCGGGCCACATCCGAGTCTCGCTTCCTCATCGGCACCGCCGCGTATACCCGAGGCGAGCACGATGTGGCCGAGGCGGCGATGCGCCCGCTGGCCGACTCTGGGGATCCGATCGCAATGTTCAACCTTGCTGTCCTGATGAGCCGCCGGACGGCCTGGGACGAGGCGAGGGACTGGTACCGACGCGCCGCGGACGCTGGTCATACCGCTGCCATGGTGAACCTCGGAATGATGCTGCGGGAGTCCGGCGCGGACGTCGAGGCCGCGCAGTGGTACCGGCGGGCCGCCGGTCAGGGGCACGTGGCGGCGATGACGAATCTGGGCGTGCTCCGGAAGATCGGCGGGGACCACGCCGGTGCCGCCTACTGGTACCGGCAGGCGGTGGAGTCTGGTGACACCGACGCGATGTACAACTTGGGACTGCTGATGGAGGAGCGGGAGGAGCCGGAATACGCTCGTCTTTGGTACGAGCGAGCCGCCGAGCGAGGGCATCTACTCGCCGGCGAGCAGCTGCACGACTTGGCCGAGCCCGAGACCGGATCCGCCGAACTTTCGCCCGAGTCGGTGACCCTCTACGACGACTGCTCGCCGGCGCCGGCCCGGATCGACCCAGGGCCCATCTGGCGGCAGTACCGGAACCACTTGATCGCCGACGCCGGGTTCCCTCACGCCGCGGCGTCCGCGGTCGAAGCGCATTCGGCGGAGCTGATCCGCCGAATGCCTCCGGCGGAATCGGCGAGGCCCTTCCGGAGCCTCTTAGTAGGTCATGTAGGTGCGGGCATGTCGACCTGGATGATCGCCACCGTTGCGATGGCGATTGACCAGGGGTATCGCCTGATCATCGTGCTGACCGGCCCGCTGAATGCGCAGGAACAGCAGACGCGGCACCGGATCGAGCGTGCCCTCGGTGCCAGGGACGGGTTGGACTCGGCCCAAATCCATGTCGTAAAAAAGAGTACGGCGGCGGTGCGGCGGCTGATCGCCGAGATCGACAGCGAGCAGGCTTCCCAATGGCCGGCACTAGTCATCGACGACGCGACCGACGAAGCGACCATCTCGGCGATGCCCCGCCGAGACTGGAAGCACACAGCACGAGCCGAGAGCTCCCTCGCGGGGCTGCTTCAGCGGCTGCTGACACAGCGACTACCCCAGGCATCGTATGTAGCGTTCGGCAAGACCCTGTTCACGAACGCGCTGGTGGATCCGACCCATCCCGCGGAACTGTTCCCCCGGGATCTCGTAATGTGCCTTCCGACACCGGACAATTACGTCGGGCCGAAGATCCTGCAAGACCTCAACCCGGAAGTGTTGGAGTCCGCAGACCCAGCGGCCGTATCCGAGCAGCCGGCCCACGTCCGCCTCTTCGAACGACACGAGCTAGATGAGTCGCTGCGGGCCGCGGTGGATCTCTGGATTTTGACCGGCGCGGTCCGGCGGCATCGCGAACGGTCGGGCTACGGCCCGGTCAGAGAACACGTCCTGCTCGTCCACGGCCCACGCCGAATCGACGAGCGCCGGCTGCTCGCAGAACACATCAAGGCGCTCTGGCGTGAAGACGACGGCGACCGGACCCGGAGGCTGCGGCACCGGTACGAGAGCGACATCCTGCCGGTCAGCCGATCGATTGCTCCCGAGCTACCAACTCCGCCGAACTTTGAGGATCTGCAGGCCGATCTCACCACGGCGCTTCAACTGATCGGTGAGCAGCCAGTTCAGGCCGATTTGAGTACTCACGACGAGCAACCCGGCCAAGCTCCGGGATGGTCGGTCGTGGTGCTCTCCGGCACGAACCGGCACACTTTGTCGAGCAGCACCGTGATTACGCACATGTGGCACACCGCAGCGTCGCTAGACAAGATGTCTCAGGCGGCACAGTCGCTGGGGTTCCGCGCGGCCTACCAGGATCTGATCCGCTTCGTGACGACGCCACCCCTGCATCGCCCGCTACTGGCGGCCTTTCGAGCAGAGTTCGTCGCCCGGCACGGCCTCGCGACGTTCGGCCCACTCACACCCCGGCAATTGCCACAGGCCCTGGTGGCCCTGCGCCCCGACACCCGAGTCCAGCGTCGAGACCGGGACTGGAACGCGTACCTCGTCGAGCGACGATCACCGGGACACCCAATCGAGCCAGTAGCCTACCCAGTCGGTGGAGCGACGATCCTTCAGAATCTCCAAGCTTGGCAACCAATCCTGCACACCCCACGAACCAGACAGCACTTCCGCACCGGGAGCCGCGACGGTCAGTTCTCCGCCCTGGTGTCGGTCATCGACCATCGGCTGCTGATGTCCGTGCTGAGCGAGCTGACGTGGCTGCCGGAGGATGCCTTCCGACCTCACCTGAACTGGTTGCGGAGCCTGACCGAGCGTCAGCTCGGCCGATGGGTCATCGTGTTCCCCGAGCATCCACGCCCAGATAGCGCCCGGACGATCCTAGGCAACGGACCATTTTCGATCTCGGTCCGCCGGCGTACCGAACGCGGCCCCTTTAGAGTCATTTCCACACCACTGCACCGGGCAACCGCGCGTCGGATCGCCGGTCTCAGCTCGCCGGTCGCCGACGGCATCGCGGACCGGTTCAGCGGGCCGGCCACTGGCTGCCTCCTGGTCTACGCCATCGAGGAGAGCGCCCCGGCAGGGGTCGCCGGCGGAGCCGCCGACGAGAAAACGACGACCCTGGCCTTCCACATGGCCACCCCAATGAGCACCGCACCGGCCGACGGGACGCACAGTGCCTGGGACGTTCGGTCACCCGACGATGCCTCGGCGGTGACGACCGACGATGCCTGACTTGAACCGAGGACAACCTCTTGTCGAGCCTCGTTCAGGACTTGTCATTGCTTGTCAAAACCCCTTGTTACAATCCGTAGCCATCCTGCCTCTGTCATTGACTATCAGAAGTAGACATTGAGCTGCGCAGACGTGATCAGGCAATGATCGCCACTTGTCACTGGTTGTCAACCATGCGCGGGGGTTTTCGGGGGGTAAACGGGGGGCCGACAGGGGCATCGCCAGTCCACCGCGTCCCGCTCCCCCATCAGCAGAACGCCCGTCACCAAGGGAGCAGTGCGCCCCCTACCCATTCCATACACGCTGGCCGCAGGCATGGGGGGTCGTGTCGGTGGGGCGATTTGGACCCCAAGTACATGATCCAGATAGCGTCTGAGCTGCAATTATGCTGATCGCGTGGGTCTGCCGCTGCCCTGAAACGACCGGCAGACCCACCCGCTCGCCGCTCAGCACCGCTGACACAGTCCAGCGCAAACCCATCCTTAGCGCGTCGTCAGCGACCTCATGGCCCAGACGAGCAGGCCGACTCTCGGCCTGCGGCAGAGCGCGACGACCCTGGACGTGGGGGCACCCGCAAGCCGAGGTGAGGGACTTACGTGCTTTGGAACCGGCCGACGTCATGGCGTGCGCCCGCCGCCCGCCCGCGGTGATGGAGGCCGGGTAAGGCCTCTGGCCGGGCCGGGAGATTTCCCGGCCCGGCTGCTCACAGAAGCGCCTCAACCACGTCGTCCGACGGATCGAACAAGCGCGCGACCGGCCCCTGCAACCGGCTCGCCTCGACCGCCCGATTGAAGACCTCGTTCTTGACCGTCTGGACCGGTTGCCGCTTCGCTGCCCGCAACTCAGCGAGCGAGGTGTGCAGAGCCATGAAGGCGTCCGCCGTGCGGCGGACGATGTCAACGGCTTCCGTCCTGCCCACCACCCTGGCCTCGAGTAGATCGGGCAGGGCACGGAACGCCCGAGCGCACCGCTCCGCCTGATTGACCGCCCGCTTGATCGCGAACCCCGCTTCGTAGCCAGGTTCGCCGAGTTGGACATCCATGAGCGTGCCGAACATCATCGCCGCCAGCCGCCGTACCCGCTCGAGCGTGTCCGGCTGCTCCGGCACCTTGCAGTCAGGCGTGAACGTCACCTTGATGAGGTCGTACCTCATGCAGTCGCCGCCCTGTTGACCGGCACCCAGCGGGCGGGGTCGCCGTGCCGAAGGTGGGGGCCACTCCATCTCTGCGCAATCGCCCTCGCCGAGGACGGCCGCGAGTCCCGCCTCGACGTCGAGCACCTCGGAGAGCTCTTCGTCCAGCTGGCGGTAGTCGTCCTCCATCAGAATGTCCCGCAGGCCAGCTTCAACGTCAAGGATCTCGTCGAGCTGCTCCTCGAAGCACTCCGCGGCGGCACGTAGCGTCGCGTCGACGTCGTCGAATCGCCTATCCATCTCCGCCCCCTCGGTCACTGCTCGTCCCGATCGCTGGCCTGCAGTAGCGCGGCGAGGGTCTTCCTGGCCTTGTAGAGGTTGCTCCGGACGGCTTCTGGCGTCATCCGCAACTGCTTGGCGATCTCGGCCGGCTCGTACCCGTCGAACGTCCACGCCATCACCTGACGCTGGCGGGGAGGCAGCGCGTTGAAGAGCTGGACCACCTTCTGCTGCTCCTCCCAGAGGACGGCTTGGTCGGGTGGCACGCGCAGGAGCGGGTTGAGTGCCGTCACGTCGTCGGTGAGCACCTCCGCCGGGCTGGTGAGCTTCCGGATGGCCTTGCGGGATGCGACGGTCCGGATCCACGCCCGGGGTTTGTTGATATCCCGCCACTTCCGGTAGGCCTCACGCATCGCCTCTTGGGCGGCGTCGGCGGCGTCGGCCGTCGGGATTCGGAGGCTGGTCACCAAAAACCCGATCAGGGGCTTGATCTCGCTGCGGAAGAAGGCCTTGAAGTCCTCCTCCACGTCCGCCTGTACGTCCAGGGCCGGTTCACAGGACGGGGGGTGACCGAGGGTGTCGGTGTACCTCTTGACCTCGATCAACTCCCATCGCCTTCCGGAAGAAGGCGCTGACTCTGCCGCGCGCTCATCCATCACGACCTCCGCGGGGATATCGGCACGGTCAGTGTGATGCAGGACCCGTCGGCGCGCTGGTCTCGCAGCCGACCGCCTGCGGGTAGCGCCTCGGCGATCGCGATGAGGGAGTCACCGCGGGTCTTCTCCTGGCGCACCCGCCACCGGGCACGGATCCACAGTGCCAGCAGCCCGGTGAGGCTGGTGACGGTGGCGGCCGCGAGTCCGCCCCAGCTGAATACGTCCACTGAACCTCGCTTCACTCGTCGGGCCGCGCCGGTGCGCGGCACTGATGGGTGGAGGGTGGAAACCGTGTCCAGCGTGAACCGGTCCTTCAGAATCTTCTTGGCGCCTCTGAGCCAACCCGCTTTCATGGAGCTTCTTGATCATGGGCTGGTGGCCGTGGGGAGGAAGTTGTCCGTGGCAGCACCGAAGAAGTACCCCGATGAGCTACGCCAGCGCGCTGTGCGCTTGTACCGCGAGTCGGACCCGAAGCCGGGGCCCGCGTAGTCGCTGGATTAGCAGGGGGTGGGGGCAGTTCACGGGCGGCCGACCGGAAGCCCGACGTGGTAGGTGTAGTTGACGATGCCTCGGTTACCGCCGTTTTCGGGGGTGAATGGGCGGCAACCAGGCGCGGCGCATCGCTGTCGCCAAGCTGGCGCAGGTTAGCGCACCGGGTGGCGCTGATGTTGACGACGCGACCGACTACGCCTGGTTCCCATGGTCGGCGGGACCCCGCCGACCATGGGAACCTCCGCCGCTGCAACCCCTGGACAACGGCCACCGGTGGCTATCCAGGGACCGGGTATACCATGGAAACACCACGAGGGAAACCTGGCCTCGCTGGCCTGCGATCACCGCACCGGACCGCCCCGACCCGTCACCAATCTCGTCCGACTTGGTTCTTCAACGGGCACCGCTGGAGATCAACATGATGGTGGCATCCTTGGTGTATGGGATTCTGGGATATCAATGATTCCATCGGGTCGATTCTTGCCGGTGTGGCCGCTGTGACGGCGGTGGTCGTATCGGGGCTAGCCGCTTTGCGCGCCCGTGATCGGTCTCGAGCGGAGGCCGAGGAGACAGGGCGACAGGTTGCCCGGCTTGTGACCGCAGACATCGTGTCTGAGCCGAATGTGCACTGGGACAACGACCATCTGCCACGCCCTGCCAACGCCCCGCCTCGCGAATATGACCAGGTGATTGTTCAGGTGGACAACCACAGCGGCGAGCCGATCTCATCCGTGATGGTGTTTCTTCCAGAACGGGCGTTACCCCTGCATTTCGGGACGGTCGGGCCCGGCCAGTCGAAGCGCAACGGTTGGCTTGACGCTCCAGAGCTCTGGCACGTGATGCATATCGGCTGTGGATGTCCTGGTCACCCCTGGCACCTCGACCTTGAGTTCGTGTTTACCGATAACCGCAGGGCTCGCTGGCGCCGAAACGGTGAGCAGGAGCCGGTTCGGCTCCTGCCGAACGACGACGTAGTGGAGGACTGGAAGCGGCGGCAAAAAGTCCTCGAGGAGGAGCGCCGGTTGGCCAACGAGCGGTTGGCTGCGGACTGGGATGCGATCGACCCAGGTAGCCCTTAACATATTCGACGACGGAATTGCGCATCCAAACTCTCCGCTGACTGACGATCTCGCTCCGAAGACCCAACCGAACGCCGGCAGGACGTCGTCTAACTTCTCGAGAGTCGGCGCTTGTATCGTCAACTGGGTATTCCCCACCATCTTCGCCGAGCTGGCCTCCCGCACGGTTTCGCGCTGCGACCAGCCCGACGGCATGGGTCGCTGTCGGGCGGGCCAACGTCGGCGTGAATCTCGAATGCTCTGCCTCCCGCCGCCACCCCGCAAGGTGGACTTCCCCCGCTTTGAGAGAGACTAAAGGACGTCTCGTAACTCGGTGAAGGCGTTGCCGGGGCAGGCGGAATGGCAGGCCGCGTACCAGCGTGACCGTGAGGGCTTGGCGGGCTGCTCCGGCGTCGGCTGGCGATCGCCGATCAGAGCGCCCGGGAGCTCCGGCGTGCCCCGAGCCCGTCGAGCAGTTCGCTCACCTTCTCCCGGGCATAGGGATCGCCGTAGGCGGCTCGGGCTCGCACGTCCTCGGTGCGACCCACTTCGATGAGCAAATCGGTCAGCACCGCCGCCGCGTGGTAGTCGCCCCTGTCGGCCCGGACCTCCAGCACGCTGACCGCCTCGTCGATGCGGTCTTGGTCGACGAACAACGCGACCAAGCGGTCGAGGGCCCCTTGGTCGCCCGCGGTCACTCGAGCCCGCAACTCCTCGTAGCGCCCTTCCCGCACGAGCAGCTCGGCGAAGATGGTGGGGAATCCCCAGTTGACGATCCAAGCGCCGACTCTCGAGAAGTAAGAC
>NZ_JAGPXZ010000276.1:0-7231 GCF_018070305.1 Micromonospora sp. M51
GTGAGACGTTGGGCTACGTCCCGCAGGGCGGCACCCGCATCGAGTTCGTCGAGGAGCTGGGCGACTTCAAGACCGCCTGGGATCTGATCACCTTCACCGGTTTCCTCGGCACCGGCATGCGGATGGAGTTCACCTGGCACGGCTGCGACTCGGCGCTGGCCGCGCCGCTGGTGCTCGACCTGGCCCGACTCACCGCCGCCGCGCACGCCGCCGGGCAGGTGGGACCGCTCGTCGACCTGGGCTTCTTCTTCAAGGACCCGCTGGGCGCGCCCACCCACTCGCTCGGCGAACAGTGGGCCCGGCTGACCGCCTTCACCCGGCAACTGCACGGCGAGGACGGTGCCCATGACAACGTTGGCTGATCTTGCCGAGCTGGTCCGCGCTCCGGCGGCGCTCTCGGTGCCCGGTGACGTGATCGCCGGGGCCGCGGCGGCCGGCGCGTTGAGCCCGCGTACCCCGGCTCTGGCCGGCGCCTCGGTGTTGCTCTACTGGGCCGGCATGGCCGCCATCGACTGGGCCGACCGACGCCTGGACGCCGAGGAGCGGCCCGAACGACCGATCCCGAGCGGGCGGGTCACCCCGGCCGCCGCGGTCGGTCTCGCGGCGGGCCTCACCGCCGCCGGCGTGGGCCTGGCCGCCGCCGTGGGCGGTCGCCGCGCCGCCGCGCTCGCCGTGCCGCTGGCCGCCACCATCTGGGGGTACGACCTGCTGGCCAAGAACACCGCCGCCGGCCCGGCGGTGATGGCCGCCTGCCGGGGCCTGGACGTGTTGCTCGGCGCGTCCGGCGGCCGGCTGACCCGGGCGTTGCCGGCGGCGGCGACAGTCGCCGCGCACACCTGGACGGTCACCGCGCTGTCCCGCCGGGAGGTCACCGGCGCCGACGCCACCCTGCCGATGCGCACCCTGGCCGGCACCGCGCTGGTCGCCGCCAGCGCCGCCGTCGCCGCGCCAGGGGCCCGACGCGCCGCCGCTCGTAGCGCTGAACAGGCCGGAGTCACCGACCGAGCCGGAGCCACCGACCGGGCCGAGGCCGTCGGCGAGATCGGGGTGAGCGCGGGCCGCGGCCGCGCGGCCGGGATCGCCGCGGTGCTGCCCGCCGTGCTGGCCGGCTGGTACGCCGCCCGGTACGGCGCGGCCCAGGCCCAGGTTGTCCGGGACCCGTCGGCCGGACGGGTCCGCGCCGCCGTCGGCGCCGGGATCACCGGGCTGCCGGCCCTCCAGGGTGCCCTCACCGCGCGCGGTGGAGCAGGGCTGCTCGGGGTGGCCGTCGCGGCGGCCGCGCCGCTGGGTCGACGGCTGGCCCGGAAGGTCTCCCCGACATGAGCGTCCCCGAGCCCCGACCGGGCGCGCCGGCCGCCGACGCCACGACGCTGCGCCTCGGGTACGGCACGAACGGTTTCGCCAACCACCGGCTCGACGACGCGCTCGCCGTCATCGCCGAACTCGGCTACGACGGGGTGGCGCTCACCCTGGACCACGACCACCTGGACCCGTTCGCGCCCGGGCTCACCCGCCGGGTCGCCGCCGTCGGTCGCCGGCTGGAATCGTTGGGCCTGGCCGTGGTCATCGAGACCGGGGCCCGCTACCTGCTCGACCCGTGGCAGAAGCACGCCCCCACGTTGCTGCACGACGACCCGACCCGGCGCATCGAGTTCCTGCGGCGGGCCGTGCGGATCGGTGCCGACCTGGGCGCGGAGGCGGTCTCGTTCTGGGCCGGCGTCCGACCCGAGGCGGTGCCGCAGCAGTGCGCCTGGGACCGGCTGGTGGCCGGGTGTGCCACGGTGGTCGACGCGGCCGACGCCGCCGGCGTCACAGTCGGGTTCGAACCGGAGCCGGGCATGCTGGTGCAGGACATCGCCGACTGGCGTCGGCTGTACGCCGCCCTCGGCAGCCCGGCCCGCTTCGGCATCACCCTCGACATCGGCCACTGCCGGTGCCTGGAGCCGTGGCCGGTGCCGCAGTGCGTCGCCGAGGTGGCCGATCACCTGGTCAACGTGCAGATCGACGACATGCGCCGGGGCGTGCACGAGCACCTGGAGTTCGGGGTCGGCGAGATCGACTTTCCGCCGGTGCTGGCCGCGCTGCGCGACGCCGGCTACCGCGGCCTGGTCGCCGTCGAGCTGCCCCGCGACTCGCACGCCGCACCCGCCGTGGCCGCCCGGTCGATCGAGTTCCTGCGTGCCGCCGCACTGGCCGGCGGCACGAAGGACGAACTGCCCGCAGACATTCCTGGGGTGCCTGCGTAGCAACAAGGGGAGGAGACGGGATGACACCGGATTCACTACGGGCCGCGCTGGGAGGCGTACCCGATCCCGACTGGCTGGACACGGCGTTGCGCCGGGTCACCACCGAGCCCACCGCGATCACCCGGCTCTTCCCCGCCGTCGGCCGCCGCTGCGGCCGGGCCGCGCTGCCCGACGCCCCCGGCTGGACCGCCGACGACGCGGCCCGGGTGCTGCTGCTGACCAGCCTGCCCGGCGAGCACGCGGAGTACGCCGAGCGCCTCTACCAGCACGGTGACGCGGCCGAGCGGCGAGCCGTGCTGCGGGCCCTGTCGCTGCTGCCGATCGGCGCCGCCGGCGTGCCGTTGCTGCACGACGCGATCCGGACCAACGACACCCGGCTGGTTGCCGCCGCGCTCGGCCCGTACGCCCGGCACCTCGACCCGGCCGCCTGGCGACAGGCGGTGCTCAAGTGCGTGTTCAGCGGCGTCCCCCTGGCCGCGGTGGCCGACCTGGACACCCGGGCCGACGGCGAACTGGCCGCGATGCTGGCCGCGCTCGCCGCCGAACGGCACGCCGCCGGCCGGGACCTGCCCGCCGACGCCACCGACCTGCTCCACCGGCTCACCGCCGCTCTGCCGCGGGAGGCGTGTCATGCGCATCTTCGACCCCCACATCCACCTGACCTCACGCACCTCCGACGAATACGCACGGATGGCCGCCGCCGGCGTGCGCGCGGTGGTGGAACCGGCGTTCTGGCTGGGGCAACCGCGCACCAGCGCGGCCTCGTTCACCGACTACTTCGACTCGCTGATCGGTTGGGAGCCGTTCCGGGCCGGGCAGTTCGGGGTGCGCCACTTCGCCACCATCGCGCTGAACCCCAAGGAGGCCAACGACCCGCGCTGCCGTCCGGTCCTCGACCTGCTGCCCCGCTACCTGGACAAGGACGCGGTGGTCGCGGTCGGCGAGATCGGGTACGACTCGATGACGCCCGAGGAGGACGAGGCGTTCGCCGCGCAGCTCGCCCTCGCTGTGGCGTACGACCTGCCGGCGCTGGTGCACACCCCGCACCGGGACAAGGCGCGCGGCTGCGAGCGGACCCTCGCCGTGGTCGCCGAGTCCGGCATCGACGCGGGTCGCGTGGTGGTCGACCACCTCAACGAGGTGACCGTCAAGCTCGTCAGGGACAGCGGCTGCTGGCTGGGCTTCTCGATCTACCCGGACACCAAGATGACCCCGCAGCGGATGGTGGAGCTGCTGCGCGAGTACGGTACGGACCGGATGCTCGTCAACTCGGCGGCCGACTGGGGGCGCTCCGACCCGCTGCTGACCCGGGCTACCGGCGAGGCGATGCTGGCGGCCGGCTTCAGCGACGACGACGTCGACACGGTGTTGTGGCGCAACCCGGTGGAGTTCTACGGGCAGTCGGGGCGGCTCGACCTCAGCGACCTGGACGTCAGCGCCGCCGTGGACCCGCAGACCGGCAACTCGATCCTGCGCGGCGGTAGCTGATGCGGCTGCGACACGCCGGCGGCGAGACCGTCCACCTCGGCTACTGCACCAACGTGCACCCCGCCGAGGACCTCGCCGGCATCCTCGGCCAACTGGACACCTACGCCCTGCCGGTGCGTCAGGCGCTCGGCAGTGACCTGCTCGGGCTCGGCCTGTGGCTGGCCGCCCCGGTCGCCGCCGAGCTGGCCGCCGACCCGACGCTGCGCCGCCGGCTCCGCGTCGAACTGGACGCGCGCGGTCTGGAGGTGGTCACCCTCAATGGCTTCCCGTACGCGGCCTTCCAGGCGCCGGTGGTGAAGCAGGACGTGTACCACCCGGACTGGACCACCGAGCAGCGTCTGACGTACACACTGGATCTGGCCCGGGTGCTCGCCGACCTGCTGCCCGACGACGCGGCCCGGGGTTCGATCTCCACCCTGCCGCTGGCCTGGCGGCAACCGTGGGACACCGGCCGCGCGGACGCGGCGCGACAGCGACTGGACCAGCTGGCCGCCGGCCTGGCCACGGTGCAGCGGGACACCGGCCGTGAGGTGCGCATCGCCTTCGAGCCGGAGCCCGGTTGTGTCGTGGAGAGCACCGCTCAGGCCGCCGCGTTGCTGTCCGGAATGGACACCGACCGGTTGGGTGTCTGTGTCGACCTGGCCCATCTGGCCTGCGCCTGGGAGGAGCCCGCCGAGGCGCTGGAACGGCTGCGGGCCGCCGGCCTTCCGGTGGTGAAGGTGCAGGTGTCGGCCGCCGTCGAGGCCGCCGACCCGGAGGGTGGGGCCGAGGCGCTGCGCCGCTGGGTGGAGCCCCGCTTCCTGCACCAGACCCGGGGTGCCGGTTGTGCCGGTCTTTCCGACCCGGCCGACCCGGCGTACGCGGCCGACGACCTGGACGAGGCGCTGGACCGGGCGCTCCCCGGCCCGTGGCGGGTGCACTACCACGTGCCCCTGCACGCCCCGCCCGAGGAACCGCTCGGCTCGACCCTGCCGGTGCTCCGCGCGGCCCTGAGAGCGCTCTTCGAGGGTCCGACCGCCGGCTGCGACCACCTCGACGTCGAGACGTACACCTGGGGGGTGCTGCCGGCCGCCCGACGGCCCGGCACCGATGCGGAGCTGGCCGCCGGTATCGCCGCGGAACTGGCCTTCGCCCGCGACGAACTGGTCGGCCTCGGCCTGACCGCGCAGCGATCCGTGAGTATGGGAGTGACGCGATGAGCCGGCGACTGGTGGTCCTCGACGTGGTGGGGTTGACGCCCCGACTACTGGCGCACATGCCGCGACTGCGGGGAGTCGCCGACGGCGGCTTCCGGGCCGAGCTGGGCACCGTGCTGCCCGCCGTGACCTGCTCGGTGCAGTCCACCTTCCTCACCGGCGAGCCGCCCAGCGGGCACGGGATCGTCGGCAACGGGTGGTACTTCCGGGAACTGGGCGAGGTGTTGCTGTGGCGGCAGCACAACGCGCTGGTCGGCGGGGACAAGCTCTGGCAGGCCGCCCGCCGGGCCGAACCCGGCTACACGGTGGCCAACGTCTGCTGGTGGTACGCCATGGGCGCCGACGTGAACTGGACCGTCACGCCCCGGCCGGTCTACTACGCCGACGGGCGCAAGGAGCCGGACTGCTACACCGACCCGCCGGAGCTGCACGACGCGCTCACCGGGCGGTTGGGCACGTTCCCGCTGTTCACCTACTGGGGGCCGACGGCCGGATTGCCGTCGTCACGGTGGATCTGCCAGGCCGCCGAGCAGATCCTCGCCGACGTGTCACCCGACCTGACGCTGGTCTACGTGCCGCACCTGGACTACGACCTGCAACGTTTCGGCCCCTCGTCGGCCGAGGCCGCCGCGGCGGCGGCCGAGCTGGACGCGGTCCTCGGCCCGCTGCTGGACGCCGCCCGGGCCCGGGACGCCACGGTGGTGGTGCTGTCGGAGTACGGCATCACCGACGTGTCCCGGCCGGTGGACGTCAACCGGTTGCTGCGCGCCGAAGGGCTGTTACGGGTGCACACCCAGGCCGGCATGGAGTACCTCGATCCGTGGACGTCGAAGGCGTTCGCTGTCGCCGACCACCAGGTGGCGCACGTCTACGTCAAGGACCCGGCCGACGTCGCGGCGGTGGCGAAGCTCTGCGCCAACCTGCCCGGGGTGGCCGAGGTGCTCGACGCCGACGGCAAGGCCGCACACGGGCTGGACCACCCGCGCGCCGGTGAGCTGGTGCTGGTGGCCGAGCCGGACGCCTGGTTCACGTACTACTACTGGTTGGACGACGCCCGGGCGCCGGACTTCGCCCGGCTGGTGGAGATTCACCGCAAGCCGGGTTACGACCCGGCGGAGTTGTTCTTCGACCCGGCCAACCCCGGTGCCGCGAAGGCCCGGGCCGGGGTCGCGCTGGCTCGCAAGAAGCTCGGCATGCGCTACCTGATGAGCGCTGTCGGCCTGGACACCGGCGCGCGGGCGGTGCGCGGTTCGCACGGGCGGCTGCCGGACGACCCGGCCGACGCCCCGGTGCTGCTCTGCTCCGACCCGACGGCGGCCCGCGACAAGATCGCGGCCACCGAGGTCAAGGCGCTGCTGCTGGAGCTGGCCGGATTAGGCGTCGACGGCGCGAGCGGTTCAGGGGAGCGGACATGACGGTCACCGTCGCGCCCACCGACACGAGCGGGCTGCGGGCACGCTTCGACGCGGAACTGGCCGGGTTCCTGGAGCGGCAGGGCCCGGACTGGCCCGACGGCGCGCCGCGTGGCGTGTTCACCGCCCTGCAACGGTTCGTGCTGGCCGGTGGCAAACGGATACGACCGCTCTTCTGCTACTGGGGCTGGCGCGGGGCGGGCGCGGCCGACGGCACCCCGATCGTGGTGGCGGCCGCCGCCCTGGAGCTGTTCCACGCGTTCGCGCTGATCCACGACGACATCCTGGACGGCAGCGACCGCCGCCGCGGTGAGCCGTCGGTGCACCGGCTCTTCGCCGACCTGCACGCCCGCTCGTCGTGGCGGGGTGACCCCGAGGCGTACGGCCGCAACACCGCGCTGCTCTGCGGGGACCTCTGCGCCGCGTGGTCGGATCAGATGTTCCACGAGTGCGGGCTGAGCACCGAGCAGGTGCACCGGGGTTACGGCGTGTTCGCGCTGATGCGTACCGAGGTGATCGCGGGGGAGTACCTGGACCTGGTCTCGGGCGTCGGGGACGGCTCGGTGGCCAGCGCGCTCACCGTGATCCGGATGAAGGCCGCCCGGTACACGGTCACCCGACCCTTGCAGATCGGCGCGGCCCTGGCCGGCGCGGGACCGGAGCTGATCGCCGCGCTGGGCGAGTTCGGTGACCCGCTGGGTGACGCTTTCCAGCTCCGTGACGACGTGCTGGGCGTCTTCGGTGATCCGGCGGTCACCGGGAAGTCGGTCCTGGACGACCTGCGTGAGGGCAAGCCGACGGTCATGATGGCGCTGGCCCGCAGCGCCGCCGACCGGTCGCAGACCGTCCGGCTGCGGGAGCTGTTCGGCAACCCGGCGTTGGACGCCGA
>NZ_JAGPXZ010000277.1:0-7225 GCF_018070305.1 Micromonospora sp. M51
GGCTGGCCGCCGATGCGGACCTGGCCCGCCGGTACGGCTCGACGGCGACGGCCAGCTCACCGGTGCGCTCGAAGTCGCAGTCGATGTCGAACGTCGCGACTGTGGCGGCAATGGCGTCCAGGTTGTCCCGGCCGAGACGTTCCAACTCGCCGACCTCGTCGGGGAACCGGTCGACGCCGTTGGCGAGGCCGTGGGTCAGCGAGGCGGCGCAGAACCCGCCGTTGCGCCCGGACGCGGCCCAACCGCAGGTCCCGGCGTCGACGAGCAGCACGTCCCGGTCCGGGTCCGCCTGCTTCGCCAACAACGCGGCCCACAGTCCGCTGTAACCGCCACCGATCACCAGCAGGTCGGCGGAGTGCCGACCAGTCAGTGGCGGTAGCGGGTCGGGGCGGTCCGGGCGATCGAGCCAGTACGGCACGGGTGCCGCGTCGGCCAACGCCCGGCCGGTGTGCGGAATCGTCATGACGGAACACCGGTCGGAAGACCCGCATCCGGGAGGGTCATGACGACCGACGCAGGTGACCCGGCGGCCCGGCCAGCAGGTTGGCGCGGCGGGCCCGTCGACCGCGCAGCGAGCTGAGCCCCACCAGCAGCAGCGCGACCGCGAACATCGCGGTGCCGATCACGTTGACCTGCGGTGGGATGCCACGCTGGGCAGCGCCCCACACGTACATCGGGAACGTGACGGTGGTGCCGGCGTTGAAGTTCGTGATGATGAAGTCGTCGAAGCTCAGCGAGAAGGCCAGCAACGCGGCGGCCACGATGCCGGGCAGCAC
The DNA here is from genome assembly GCF_018070305.1 of Micromonospora sp. M51. Classification (NCBI taxonomy): domain Bacteria; kingdom Bacillati; phylum Actinomycetota; class Actinomycetes; order Micromonosporales; family Micromonosporaceae; genus Micromonospora; species Micromonospora sp. M51. Next base: position 777 of record NZ_JAGPXZ010000277.1, read on the forward strand.
CAGCGGCAGGGTGATCCGCCGGAAGGTCTGCCACTCGTTGGCGTAGAGGTCCATGGCGGCCTCCTCCAGCCGCCGGTCCATCCCGGCGAGCCGCGCCTTCACGGTGACCACCACGAACGACACGCAGAACATCACGTGCGCGATCAGGATGGTCCAGAAGCCCTGCGGCACGCCCGCCGACACGAACAGGGCCAGCAACGACGTGCCCATCACCAACTCCGGGGTGGCCATCGGCAGGAAGATCAGCACGTTGATCCCGGACCGACCCCGGAAGCGGTGCCGGACCAGCGCGAACGCCATCAGGGTGCCGAGCACGGTGGCGACCACTGTGGCGAGGAAGCCGATCTGCACGCTGCGGACCACGGCGTCACACATGTCCGAGGTGGCACACGGTTGCCGCCAGTTGTCCAGCGTGAACTCGTTGAAGTCGTACGACAGTCGGCTCGACGGCCTGTTGAACGACAGTGCGGCCACCACCAGGATCGGCAGCGCCAGGTAACCGAGCACCAGCAACGCCACGATCATCACCCAGCGGTCCGCCAACCAGCGCGAGAGTCGCATTAGAGGACCTCCTCCGTGCCGGCCCTGCGCAGATAGCCGAAGACCACCGCGAGGATCGCCGCCATCAGCAGGAACGACAGTGCGGCACCCTGCGGGTAGTCCAGCCGGACCAGGAACGCCGAGTCGATGACGTTGCCGATCATGTATTCGTTCGGGGTGCCGAGCAGTTCGGCGTTGATGTAGTCACCGCTGGCGGGGATGAAGAACAGCAGCGTGCCGGCGACCAGACCGGGCATGGACAGCGGCAGCGTCACCCGCCGGAACGCCTGCGCCGGGCTCGCGTACAGGTCGGTGGCCGCCTCGAGCAGCCGGGGGTCCAGCCGCTCCAGGCTCGCGTACAGCGGCAGCACCAGGAACGGCAGGAAGTTGTACGTCAGGCCGAGCACCACAGCGAACGGGGTGGCCAGCAGCCGACCGTCCGGGGCGAGCAGGTCCACGTCCCGCAGCAGGCCGACCAGCGCGCCGTTGTCCGACAGGATCGTCTTCCAGGCCAGCGTGCGGACCAGGAAGCTGGTGAACATCGGCGCGACCACGCACACCAGCAGCAGGTTCTTCCACCGGCCGGCCTTCTGCGCGATCGCGTACGCCAGCGGGTAGCCGAGCAGCAGCGCCAGCACCAGGGCCAGCCCGGCGTAGCCGAACGAACGCAGGAACTGCGGCCAGTACGCCTGCACCACATCCGGGTAGTTGCCGAACGCCCAGGTCATCGCGTACCCGGTGGAGAGCGAACCGCTGGGGTCGTACAGGCTGGCCGCCGCCAACTGCGCCAGCGGCACGCCGAAGAAGATGAGCAGCCAGGCCGCGCCGGGCAGCAGCAACAGGTACGGCAGGAGCCGGTGCCGCCCGGGTCGAGGTGCCGAGGGCGGTGGCTCCCCCGATCCGGTGCGGGCCAGGAGGGTCATGACGGCGCGCCGACCGGCTCGTCGAGCACCGGCGACGTCCGGTCGGTGTCGGCGGCGTCGCGGGGCAGCAGAAACGCGTGCCGGGGATCCCAGTACGCCACGGCTTCGCTGCCGACCGGCACCCGCTCCGACACGCCGCTGTTCGCGGCGAAGACCGACACCTCGGTGCCCCAGCCGGTGCGCAGCAGGTACTGCGTGCTGACTCCCACGTAGGAGGCGTCGGTGACCACCCCGGTGACGTGCTGATGTCCTTGGGGCACCTGGTCGGCGGAGCCGACCAGAATCAGCTTCTCGGGGCGTACCCCCAGGTGAACCGGACCGTGGTCGGCCCGCGACCGGCCGGCGGGCACCGAGAACCGCGTGCCGTGCGCCGTCACCGCGACGTCGCCGCCGCCGGCGCCGGTGGCCTCCCCGGCGAGCAGATTGGACTGGCCGAGGAAGTTCGCCACGAACGCGGTGGCGGGGAACTCGTAGATGTCGGCCGGGGCACCCAACTGCTCGATCCGGCCGGCGTTCATCACCGCGACGGTGTCGGCCATGGTCATGGCCTCCTCCTGGTCGTGGGTGACGTGCACGAAGGTGATGCCGACCTCGATCTGGATGCGCTTCAGCTCGATCTGCATCTGTCGGCGCAGTTTCAGGTCGAGTGCGCCCAACGGTTCGTCGAGCAGCAGCACCTGCGGCCGGTTGATCAGGGCGCGGGCCAGCGCGACCCGCTGCTGCTGACCACCGGAGAGCTGGGCGGGGCGGCGGTTGCCGTAACCGTCGAGCTGCACCAGGGACAGCATCCGGGTGACCTCGTCGTCGACCGAGCGGATGCCGCGTCGGCGCAGCCCGAAGGCGACGTTCTCGAAGATGCTGAGGTGGGGGAAGAGCGCGTAGCTCTGGAAGACGGTGTTGACCGGCCGCTTGTACGGCCGCAGCCGGGCGATGTCCCGGTCACCGAGGAGCACCTGGCCGGTTGTCGGTTCCTCCAGGCCGGCGATCATCCGCAACGTGGTGGTCTTGCCGCAGCCGGACGCGCCGAGCAGCGCGAAGAACGAGCCCTGTTCGATGGTCAGGCTGAGGTCGTCGACAGCGGTGAAGACGCCGAAGCGTTTGGTGAGGTTGGCCAGGCGCAGGTCGCCGGCGGGTGTCTCGCGCGCCATCCCCGTCACGCCCCGATGACCTGCTGGAACTTGCCCTCGTACTCCCGTTCCTGCTTCTCGTCCAGGGCCATGAACACCTTGGACTTCGACAGCAGCGCCTCGTCGGGGAAGATCAGCGGGTTCGCTGCCAACTCGGGGTCGATCTTCTCCATCTCGGCCTGCGCGCCCTTGACCGGGCAGATGTAGTTGACGTAGGCGGCGAGCTTCGCCGCGACCGCCGGCTCGTAGTAGTAGTTGATCAGCGCTTCGGCGTTGCTCTTGTGGGTGGCCTTGTTGGGGACCATCATGTTGTCGCTGTAGAGCATCACGCCGGAGTCCGGCGCGACGAACCGCACCTTCTCGTCCTCACCGGAGAGTTGGATCACGTCCCCGGACCAGCCGATGCACGCGGCGATGTCACCCTTGGCCAGGTCGGGCGCGTAGTCGTTGCCGGTGAACTTGCGGATCTGGCCGGAGTCGACGGCCTTCTTGAGCTTGTTGAGGGCGTCGTCGAACTGGGCGGCGGTGAAGTTCGCCGGGTCGTGCCCGTTCGACCCGAGCAGCAGACCCATCGTGTCGCGCATCTCGCTGAGCGCTGTCACCTTGCCCTTGAGGTCGGGGCGGGTGAGCAACTCGTCCACTGTGCGCAGTTCCTTCGTGACGTTGCCGTTGTACGCCAGACCGGCGAGGCCGGACTGCCACGGGATGGAGATCCGGTTCTCGGTGTCGAAGGGGCGGTTGAGCAGCGACGGAAGCAGGTTGGCCTGCACGTTCGGGATGTTCGCCGGGTCCAGCTTCTGGATCCAGCCGAGCCGGATCATCCGGGCCGCCATCCAGTCGGTCAGCACGATGATGTCCCGGTCGGTGCTCTGGCAGGCGGCGAGCTGGTTCTGGACCTTGCCGAAGAACTCGTTGTTGTCGTTGATGTCCTCGGTGTAGGTCACCTGGATGCCGGTCTTCGTGATGAACTCGTCGAGGCTCGGCCGCTTGGACTCGTCCTTCTCGTCCACGTCCATGTACTGCGGCCAGTTGGCGAAGGCGAGCTTCTTCTCGGTGCCGGAGAGGTCCTCGCTGACGCAGCCGGCTTCGGTCTGCTGCGCACCGTTGGTGCCGCAGCCCGCGAGGCTGCCGCCCATGGTGAGCAGGGCGGCCGAACCGAGAGTGCCGGTGAGCAGTCCACGCCGGGAGAGGGGCCGGAGGGGAGTACGCATGACGACTCCTAGGGGGTCATCGTCGGCGGGCGGGACGGGGAGGCGCGCCGGCGGGAATGTCGGGAGGATGAAGTGCCATGGACGACTGATCCTGACATGAGGTGACCTCCCTTACAAGGGATTCCGTTGCGGGAATAGCGATGTACGACGAAATACGCCAGACTACGCGGGGATACACGCGCGACATCACGATTCGGGATATGGGGAGCGGGCAATGACAAACCGGCAGCACGAGAACAGCAACGGCGGTCGACGCGTCGCTGTCCGTGACGGTGCCAATCACGCTCTGCTGGATGACGTGGCCAAGCAGATCATCGAGCAGCTCCAGGAGGACGGCCGCCGCCCCTACGCGACGATCGGCAAGGCGGTGGGGCTGTCCGAGGCGGCGGTCCGCCAGCGGGTGCAGCGGCTGCTCGACTCCGGCGTGATGCAGATCGTGGCGGTGACCGATCCGCTCCAGCTCGGCTTCCCCCGGCAGGCGATGATCGGCCTGCGTACCGACGGTGACCTGGAGGCGGTCGCGGACCGGCTGGCCGAGCTGGAGGAGGTCGACTACGTGGTGATCACCGCGGGGTCGTTCGACCTGCTCACCGAGGTGGTCTGCCGCAACGACGACCACCTGCTGGAGATCCTGCAACGGCTGCGCGCCGTGCCCGGGGTGCTCTCCACCGAGGCGTTCGTCTATCTCAAGCTGCGCAAGCAGACCTACACCTGGGGCACGGCCTGAGCTTTCCTTTGATCAACTCGGCTTTCCGGAAGTCGGGGTGTCCGGGCCGCCCTGATGCCCCGGTTTCCGGCAACCCGAGTGGATCGAGCCGGCGGCCGCGGGGGGAGCTACCACCGGTCAGGCCCTTTGGAGCTGATGTCGCAAACGATTCAGCGGCCGGCGGACGCGACCTGGACAGCCGAGCGGCACCCGACGACAGCCGTGATGCCGCAACCGATTCGGCGGCCGGCGGGCGACCTGGACGGCCGAGCGGCACCCGACCGACTCGTCCTGATGTCGCAAACGATTCAGCTCCAAAGGCAGCCACCAGCACACCTCCGGCCCCCGCCCAGACTCCCGCCGACCGCCGACGAACCGGCCAGCAGCAGTACGAATTCCGTTGCATCCATGACGTCAGCGCGCTGAATCCGTCGCCAACGGACGGTGATACCGCCGATAACACTTGCTTCGTAGCGTGAGACTGTGCGATAACCGTTGGCAGAGCGGCCGGCCTCACCCCGTTGACCGGCCCGATGACCGATGGGGCTGACATGGCCAACGCCACCGACCACCTCTGGATGCACTTCACCCGGATGGCGAGCTACTCCGCCGGTGAGGTGCCGACCATCGTGCGCGGCGAGGGTGCGTACGTGTGGGACGCGCAGGGCCGCCGCTACCTCGACGGGCTCGCCGGGCTCTTCGTGGTCAACGCCGGCCACGGCCGCACCGAACTGGCGGAGGCTGCCGCCAAGCAGGCCGGCGAGCTGGCCTACTTCCCGCTCTGGTCGTACGCCCACCCGAAGGCCGTCGAGCTGGCCGAGCGGATCGCCGCGCTCACCCCCGGCGACCTCAACCGGATCTTCTTCACCACCGGGGGCTCCGAGGCCGTCGAGGCGGCGTGGAAGCTGGCCCGCGCCTACTTCAAGCGCACCGGCAAGCCCAACAAGTACAAGGTGATCAGCCGCTACATCGCCTACCACGGCACCTCCATGGGCGCCCTGTCGATCACCGGCCTGCCCGGCATCAAGAGCGACTTCGAGCCACTGGTGCCGGGCGCGATCAAGGTGCCGAACACGAACTACTACCGGGCGCCCGAGCACGGCGACGACCCCGAGGCGTTCGGCCGTTGGGCCGCCGACGAGATCGGTCGGGCCATCGAGCGGGAGGGGCCGGACACTGTCGCCGCGGTCTTCCTCGAGCCCGTGCAGAACTCCGGCGGGTGCTTCCCACCCCCTCCCGGCTACTTCGACCGGGTACGGGAGATCTGCGACGCGTACGACGTGCTGCTCGTCTCGGACGAGGTGATCTGCTCGTGGGGCCGGTTGGGTGAATACTTCGGCGCGGTGCGCTACGGCTACCAGCCGGACATCATCACCACCGCCAAGGGCATCACCTCCGGCTACGCCCCGCTCGGCGCGATGATCGCCAGCGACCGGCTGATGGAGCCGTTCCTTACCGAGACCGGCATGTTCGCCCACGGGGTGACCTTCGGTGGACACCCGGTCTCCTGCGCGGTGGCCCTGGCCAACCTGGAGGTCTTCGCCCGCGAAGACCTGGTCGGGCACGTACGCGCCAACGAGGCCGCCTTCCGGGCCACCCTGGAGAAGCTGTACGACCTGCCGATCGTCGGCGACGTCCGCGGCGACGGCTACTTCTACGGCATCGAACTGGTCAAGGACAAGACCACCCGGGAGACCTTCAACGAGGCCGAGTCGGAGCGCCTGCTGCGCGGCTTCCTCTCCACCGCCCTGTTCCAGGCGGGCCTCTACTGCCGGGCCGACGACCGGGGCGACCCCGTCATCCAGTTGGCCCCGCCCCTGATCGCCGAGCAGCAGCACTTCGACGAGATCGAACAGATCCTCCGCACAGTCCTAACCCAAGCCTGGACCAAGCTCTAACCCCACCCACCAACCCCAGACCGTGTTGATCAAGAGGTTTGCGT
>NZ_JAGPXZ010000278.1:0-7211 GCF_018070305.1 Micromonospora sp. M51
CGGGTCGGTGATCCCGTCGGCCGCGGCCCGGTTGAGCGCCTCGGTGACCAGCGGCACCACCGGGTTGAACGCCTCCGGGTCCTCGGAGAAGCCCTTCGCGGAGAGCGTCGGGCCGGCGACCACCTTGCCGGTGACCGAGTCGACCACGACGGTGGTGGCGATGAAACCGCCGTCACCGAGGATCCGCCGCTCGGTGAGCAACGACTCGCTGACGTCACCGACGGCGAGGCCGTCCACGTAGACGTACCGGCTCTTCACGTGCCCGACCAGGCTGGCGCGGCCCTCGACCAGGTCGACCACGTCGCCGTCCTCGCAGAGCACCACCCGGTCGGCCGCGACCCCGGACTCGATGCCGAGCCGGGCGTGGGCGCGCAGGTGACGCCACTCGCCGTGCACGGGCATCAGGTTGCTGGGGCGGACCACGTTGAGCAGGTAGAGCAGCTCCCCGGCGGGGGCGTGCCCGGAGACGTGCACCTTGGCCACGTCCTTGTGCACGACCACCGCGCCGGCCCGGGCCAGCCGGTTGATCACCCGGTAGACCGAGGTCTCGTTGCCGGGCACCAGTGACGAGGCCAGCACGACCGTGTCGCCGGGGGCGATGGTGATGTGCCGGTGGTCGCCGCTGGCCATCCGGCCCAGCGCGCTCATCGGCTCACCCTGCGAACCGGTGGACATCAACACGATCTGCTCCGGCGGCAGCGTGGTCGCCTCCTCGATCCCGATGACCAGGCCGGCCGGGATGTTGAGCAGGCCGAGGTCCCGGGCGATGCCCATGTTGCGGACCATGGACCGGCCGATCAGCGCGACCTTGCGGCCGTGCTCGGCGGCGGAGTCGAAGACCTGCTGCACGCGGTGCACGTGCGAGGCGAACGAGGCCACGATGATCCGGCCCTTGGCCTTCGCGAAGATCGAGTCGAGCACCGGCCCGATCTCCCGCTCCGGGGTGACGAAGCCGGGGATCTCCGCGTTGGTGGAGTCGGACAGCAGCAGGTCGACGCCTTCGGCGCCGAGCCGGGCGAAGCCGGCCAGGTCGGTGATCCGACCGTCCAGGGGGAGCTGGTCCATCTTGAAGTCGCCGGTGTGCAGCACCAGGCCGGCGGGGGTGCGGATGGCCACCGCGAGAGCGTCCGGGATCGAGTGGTTGACAGCGAAGAACTCACACTCGAACGGGCCGAGCCGCTCGCGGCCACCCTCCCGCACGGTCAGCGTGTACGGCTGGATCCGCCGCTCGGCCAACTTCGCCTCGACCAGGGCGAGGGTGAACTGGGAGCCGACCAGCGGGATGTCGGGTTTGTGGGCGAGCAGGTACGGCACTGCGCCGATGTGGTCCTCGTGGCCGTGCGTCAGCACGATCGCCTGGACGTCGGCGAGCCGGTCCAGGATCGGGCCGAAGTCGGGCAGGATCAGATCCACACCCGGCTGCTCGACGTCGGGGAACAGCACCCCGCAGTCGACGATCAGCAACTTGCCGTCGTACTCGAAGACGGTCATGTTCCGACCGATGGCGCCGAGCCCGCCGAGCGGAATGATCCGCAGGCCGCCTTCCGGCAACGGCGGGGGTAGTTCCGCCCCGATGTGCGCCTCGGTCACGCGTCCACCTCGTTCTGCGACGCCGTCACTCGACGTCCATCGTTTCGTTCGTTCATTCGGGCAGCTCCAGGCCCGCTGCCGCGAAGTCTGCGCGCAGCTGGGCGATCTCGTCGTCGGTGGCGTCCACGAGCGGGGGTCGCACCGGGCCGGCCGGCAGGCCCAGCGACGCCAGGCCCGCCTTCACCAGGATCGTGCCCTGGGTACGGAAGATGCCGGTGAACAGCGGCAGCAGCCGCCGGTGCAGGGACAGCGCGGTCGGCATGTCCCCCGCGTCGTACGCCTCGATCATCTGTGCGGTCAGCGCCCCGGTGAAGTGCGTCGAGGTGCCGACCACGCCCACGCTGCCGACGGCCAGCGCCGGCAGGGTGAGCGCGTCCTCGCCGCTGTAGAAGGCGAGGGTGGTGCGGCTGGTGACCCAGCTGGTCGCGGTCAGGTCGCCCTTGGCGTCCTTGACCGCGACGATCCGGCCGTGTTCGGCGAGCCGGACCAGCGTCTCGGTGTCGATCGGCACGCCGGAGCGGTGCGGAATGTCGTACAGCATCACCGGCAGGCCGGTGGCGTCGGCGACCGCGGTGAAGTGGCGCAGCAACCCGCTCTGCGGCGGCTTGTTGTAGTACGGGGTGACCACCAGCAGGCCGTGCGCACCCGCCTTCTCGGCGGCGGCGGCCAGCTCGATGGTGTGCCGGGTGTCGTTGGTGCCGACGCCCGCGACCACCTTGGCGCGGTCACCGACGGCCTCCACCACGGCCCGGATCAGGTGTTCCTTCTCCGCGTCGGTGGTGGTCGGCGACTCACCGGTGGTGCCGTTGACCACCAGCGCGTCGTTGCCCTGCTCGTCGACCAGGTGGCTCGCCAGCCGGGCGGCGCCGTCGAGATCGAGGGAACCGTCGGGGGTGAACGGGGTCACCATGGCTGTCAGCAGCCGGCCGAAAGGGCGGGACGCCGGTCGGGCCGCGGCGTCGAGGTGGTCGTGCGTCATACCCTCCAACCTAGCGGACGACCAGCCGGGCCCTGCCGGGGAAGGGCTCAGGACGCCTCGTGCGGGCTGGCCGCCACCTCGGTGCCGTCCGGCAGCGTGGAGATCACGAAGTCGGCGAACACGTTCGGGGCGACACCCTGCAGCTGGCGCAGGCACTCCACGGCCAGCTCACGGATCTCCACATCGGCGTGCTCGGTGGCCCGCATCGCGACGAAGTGCCGCCAGGCCCGGTAGTTGCCGGAGACCACGATCCGGGTTTCGGTGGCGTTGGGCAGCACCGCCCGGGCCGCCTGCCGGGCCTGCTTGCGGCGCAGCGTCGGGTTCGGCTCGTCGGAGAAGCGCTGCTCGAGGCCCTCCAGCAACTCGGTGTACGCCCGAACGCTCGCCTCGGCCGCCTCCACGAACTTCTTGTGCAGCTCGGGGTCGTCGGCGATGACCGCCGGCTCGACCATGGCCGCGTCCCGCTCCGGGACGTACCGCTGGGACAGCTGGGAGTACGAGAAGTGCCGGTGCCGGATCAGCTCGTGGGTGAAGGAGCGGGACACCCCGGTGAAGTAGAAGGTGACCGACCCGTGCTCCAGCACGCTGAGGTGACCCACCTCGAGGATGTGCGCCAGGTAGCCGGCGTTGGTGGCGGTCGCCGGGTTCGGCTTCTTCCACGACTGGTAGCAGGCCCGACCGGCGAACTCCGCGAGTGCCTGGCCACCCTCCGCGTCGGTCGACCACGGCACGTCGTCCGGGGCCGCGAATTGGGTCCACGCGATCAACTTGACCTGGGGCTGCACCATGTCCGGCATTCCTGGGACTGTAGTGGTGCGGTGCCGGTCGGCCCAACTCAGGCGCGCCCCGTGCAATGTCGATCACTCAGGCAGTGGTGGCGCCGCCGAAGCCCGGGCCGGGATCCAGGGGGCCGGCCCGGCGTCCGGCGTCCGGCGTCCGGCGTCCGGCGTCCGGCGTCCGGCGTCCTCGTTGCTGGGCCCGGGATCGGGGCGGGCAGTTCCATCGGCGTCCTCTGGAGCTGAATCGTTTGCGACATCAGCGCGGTGGATCGGGCTCTCTCGACCAGGCACGTCCCTCTACCGAGGACGGGCTCCCAACCTGACGAGCGCGCCCGAACGACCCGAGCGGCCCGAGCGGCCCGAGCGGCCCGGCAGCCGCTCCACCCACAAGATCATGCAATATCCTGGATGTAGTGGCATCCCCCGCGCCTGACACCACTACATCCAGGATCGAGCACGATCCCGGGGCGAAATGCGTCGGCCGCGGTGCGCCGCGAGCGCGGTTGCCGGCTGCCTACTGGTGATCGACTCGCGTTTCTGTAAGTCGGGGTGTCCGGGTCGGGTGGATGGCCCCGTTTTCTGAATGCCGAGTCGATCAAGTGGCGACCGGCGGAGGAGTCCCGTGATGTCGTAAACGGATCAGCTCCAAAGGACGCCGAACAACGCATGCCAGCCCTACATCTACGCGCTGGAGCATCGGGGCACCAGCGCGCCGGACGGAACGGAGACGACGGAGGGTGTGCGGATGAGTGACGAGGAACCCCGGGACAGCGCGTCGGGCGATGGCGCACCTCGGCGCACCAGCGCGTCGGGCGACGGCGGGGTCAGACGTAGAGCGAGGTGAACGGCGCCCAGGGCAGGTTGCGGAGCACCGAAAAGGCCAGCCATGCGGCCAGGAAGCCGCCGATGACCTTCGAGCTGATCCGCAGCTCGGGCATTCGCCACCCGAACGCCTGACTTCCTGCCCAGGCCACGAAGAGGTACGCCAGGAACGGCAGCGCGAAAATGAACACGAAGTGGTGTCGGGCGGCGGCCGGAAGGTCCCCGTGCAGCACGTACCAGAGGGCGCGGGTGCCACCACAGCCCGGGCAGTCCAACCCGGTGGTCAACTTGAGCAGACAGGTGGGCGCGGCATCCGGGTCGGCGTGCGTCGGATTGCTGAGCAGCGCGTAGCTCATACCGACGGCGACGCAGCCGACCGCGGCCAGCGGCACCGCCCAGCGCGGGGAGCGTTCGTAGAGCCGCAGCACAAACCGGGTGAGCCGGTCCGGCTCGGGTGCCGGGTAACCGCCCGGCGGGGTCGCCGGCCAACCCTCCGAACCCGCCCCGCCGGGACCCGCGCCGTGCGGACCGAAGCCGCCGGAACCCGCACCGTGCGGACCGAGCCCGTCGGGAGCCGCACCGTGCGGACCGAAGCCGCCGGAACCCGAGCCGTCGGGACCCGCGTCTCCGGGACCGCCGTCGGCCAGGGCGGCCTGGTGCACCGCCCCGGGGGCGGGCTGCGGCTTGTCGACCGGTCCGGGAACGCTCGTCACGCGCTCACGGTACACCGGACACGCCGGCCAACGCGGCGGTGAGCGGACCGGCCAGGTCGCCGGCCGCGGGCGGTGCCACCGCGTCCAGGCCGAGCCAGCCGGCCAGCCGGTACAGCTCGGCGGCGAGCGCCACCGCGGTCTCCCCCGGGTCGGCGCCGGGCTCGAGCCAGGCGGCCGGGACCAGCAGCACCTTGGCCTTGCGGTCGGCCTTGAGGTCGACCCGGGCGGTGAACCGGTCGCCCTGCAGGAACGGCAGCACGTAGTAGCCGTAGACCCGCTGTGGCGCCGGGACGTAGATCTCGATCCGGTAGCTGAAGTCGAACAGCCGCTCGGTGCGGGCACGTTCCCAGATCAACGGATCGAAGGGGCTGACCAGTGTGTTGCCGCGCACCCAGCGCGGCAGCCGGGCGGACGCGTGCAGCCACGCCGGCTGTCGCCAGCCCGCCACGGTGACCGGCACCAGCTCACCGGCCTCGGCCAGCTCCGCGACGGCCTGCCGGGCGCCGGCCAACGGCAACCGGAAGTAGTCGCGCAACTCCGGCTCGGCGGCCACCCCGAGCGACCGCGCGGCGAGGGCCACCAGCGTGCGGTACGCCTCGGCGTCGCTCGGAGTGGGCGCGGCCAGCGCCGCCGCCGGCAGCACCCGCTCGGGCAGGTCGTAGCGGCGGGCGAACGAGGTGCTGCGCTCGGCGGCGGCCACCTCCCCGGCCCAGAACAGGAACTCCAGGGCCCGCTTGACGGCCGACCAGTTCCACCCCCAGTTGCCGGTCTCCCGGGGGGCGTCGTGCTCGATCTCGGCGGCGGTCAGCGGCCCCCGGGCGGCCACCTCGTCGCGGACCCAGGCGACCAGCTCCGGCTGCTCCTGCGCGATCCGCCGCATGCCGCCCCAGGATTCGCTGTGCGCGCGGGCCATCCGCCAGCGCAGCAACGGGTGCAGCTCGACCGGGACCAACGACGCCTCGTGGCCCCAGTACTCGAACAGCTCCCGCGGGCGCCGGTAGGCGGCCTGGTCGAGCAGTGTGGTCGGGTACGGCCCGAGTCGGCTGTAGAGCGGCAGGTAGTGCGCGCGTTGCAGCACGTTGACCGAGTCCATCTGGATCAGCCCGACCCGGCTCAGCACCCGACGCAGGTGCCGGCGAGTGGGCACACCCGTCGGCGCCGGGTCGGCGAAGCCCTGTGCGGCGAGCGCCACGCGGCGGGCCTGGGCGAGCGAGAGTGATTCCGGTGTGGTCATCGTCGGCGACCTTAATTCATCGGTACGACGCCGGTGCGGGAAGCTGGACGTGACGACCAACGAGGCATAGAACGGTGCAATGCTGACCATCCGTCGGGAGGAGCCGGACGACGCCGAGGCGGTCGCCCGGGTGCACGTGCACGGCTGGCAGGCGGGCTATGCCGGCTTCATGCCGGACGAGGTGCTTGGGCGGCTCAACGTGGTGGCCTGGGCGCAGCGTCGTCGCGACGTCGGCACCGCCGATCCGGAGCACCCGTTCACCACACTGCTCGGCGAGGTGGACGGGTTGGTGGTGGGCTTCACCACCTTCGGGCCGTACCGCCGCAACCAGGACCGGGACGACCTGGACCAGACGGTCGGCGAGGTGGTGGCGCTCTACGTGGAGCCGGCCCGCTGGGGTGACGGGACCGCCGCCGCGCTGCTGGACGCGGCCCGGAGCGGGCTCACCGAGCGCGGCTGGGCGGGGTACCGGGCGTGGGTGCTGGCGGACAACCGGCGGGCCCGTCGGTTCTGCGAGCGCGCCGGCCTGTCACCGGACGGTGAGCGGTCGACCTATCAGGTGCCGCTGGCCGGCGGGGGCCCGCCGGTCGGGCTGGTCGAGCTGCGGTACGCCGGACGCCTCGACCGCTGACCCGTGCGGGGTCAGCCACCGGCGGATCGGCAGGAAGGCCAGCAGCGCCAGACTGATCCACACGTAGGCGTTGCTGCCCAGGAAGCCGTCCACCCCGGTGAAGTCCTTCTCCCAGAACCAGACGGTGCGGCTGATCAGCAGCGCGTACCCGATGGTCGCGGCGACCAGCAGGACCCGCCGTCGGCGGCCGGCCGGCGCGGCCATCGCGTTGTCCACCAGGAGGATCAACGCGGGCAGCAGCCAGACCAGGTGGTGCACCCAGGTGACCGGGCTGACCAGGCACATCACCGCACCGGTCAGCGCCAGGCCGGTCGCCTCGTCGCCGGCCGCGACGGCGGCCCGGGACCGCCAGGCCCAGAGCGCCAGGGTGCCGAGCACCAGCAGCAGCCACAGCAGCGTGCTCGGGTGTTCCGGGTCGAGCCGGGCGACCACCCCGCGCAGCGACTGGTTGGAGACGAAGGCC
>NZ_JAGPXZ010000279.1:0-7210 GCF_018070305.1 Micromonospora sp. M51
GTTGCCGGCCCGTTCGGTCAGCTCGGCCGCGGGCAGGCCGGCCAACGCCTTCGCCGCCGACCGGAACGCGCGTACCCGGTAGGTGGCCTCGTTGGCCCGTTCCAGAAGGAACGCGATCCGGCGCAGGTCGGCGATGGGATCTCTCGCGCGAGCCATGTCAGGGCGCCTTCGGGCAGCCGTGCCGGCGTTGCCACGCGGTGACCTCGGCGGCCGGCTCCCGGTTGCCGCCGCGCCGCCAGGAGTCCAGGTAACGCGCCGGCCAGATCACCCCACGCCGGATCCACCAGCCGTCCTTACCGGTGCACCCCGGCGAGATGCCGAAGTGCACGTGGCAGACGTTGTTCGCGTTGCCCGTGCGGCCCACCTTGCCGAGCTGCTGCCCGGCGCGGACCCGCACCCCGGCGTCGACACCGCTGGTCACGGCGCTCAGGTGCGAGCCGTAGTACCGCACCCCGTCGTCGCCGAGCAGGGAGACCGACAGGCCGCCGTTGTCCGGGCCCTGTGGCCCGCGCTTGCGGTACCGGTCGACGCGGCTCACCTCCAGCACCGTCCCGTCGGTCACCGCCACGAACGGCTCGCCGCAGTCGGCGAAGAGGTCCGTCGCCGGGTACGCCCCGTGCGTCGGGTGGTAGTCGACGTTGTCGGCGCGTACCGGAAAGACATGCTTCAGCCCGACGCGGGGTGCCGTCGCCGACGGCGTGGCCGACGACGGCGCGGGCGGGCTCGGGTCGGTCGCCGCCGGCGACGGCGGCTGCGACGCCGGCTGGTCGGCTGTCGCCCAGACCGCCGGTGGCGTCGGCGCGGCGCCGTCGGGCACCCCCGGCCGGGTGGTCGCGCAACCGGCGGCCAGCACCGGGGCGAGCAGCAGCAGGATGGGGTACGCCGGACGAGCGCGGCGGCTGATCGTCGGCGAGGCCATCCGGTCATCCTGGCAGAGCCGGTACCGTGGGCACGAGCGGCACGCGTGAGGGAGGGCAGCGACGGTGACCTTTGCCCGACCCGAACCTGGCCCGGACTTCGGTGCCGCCCGCCCGATGCCGCGTACCCCGTCGGGTCTTTTCCCCTCCGGTCCTCCGACCCGACCCACCTACCGCGAGCCGCACCCGGTCACCGGCGGTGGCGTCGCCGCCGGTGGTGGCGCGGCAGCCGGTTGGTTGCTGCTGTTCGGCCTGCTCGGCACCGACGTGGCCAGCTACGCCTGGTGGACGGTGTTCGCCGGCCTGCTGGCCTGGGTCACCGCCCTGGTGCTGGTCCGCTACGGCGACCGGGGGGTGGCCACCGGGGTCGCCATCGTCACGGCCGGTGGCTGGAGCATCGCCGCCGCCGTGGTGGCGGTCCGCTGGGCCACCAGTGGTGACTGGCCGCTGTGGTGACCAGCACGGACCGGCCCCGGAACGTCGCCCGGTTGACTGCGCCGCGTGCCCGGTTGGCTGCGTAGCGAACGCCGTCTTGACGTGGCCGCCCAGACTCGGCACGCTCGGCACTATGGTCTGGACCACTCCGCGACAGGATCCCGATCGCAGCCGCCGCCGCCTGCAGTTGCTGGCCGAGCTGGCGGGTGCCCGGGCGGTCCGCCAGCGCAGCCGACCACAGCGGCAGCGCACCGAGCGTCTGCGGCAACTCATCGCCACCCGCCGTCGAGTCGTCGGCTGATTCGACTTTGTCAGGAATGACCCGCCCTTCGGGGCGTTGACGGGTCGCCTGCCGACCCGACCGGCTAACGTGCACGCGTAACGAGTCGACGCTGTGTCGAGGGCTATTGGGGGGACCGTGTCGTACTTCGCTGCGGCCGTGGTGCGCGACGACAGTGGCTGGACCGCCGCCGAGGTCAGCCTGCGTGGCGCGACCGACATCGACGAGGTCGCCGACCGGCTGCGTGACGTCGACCAGGAGGCCGACGTGTCGCTGCTCTTCGTCGAGGCCGACGACGCGTACCTGGTGATCCTGCGCCTGGACGAGGGCGAGGACCTGCGGGTGTTCGGTTCGGACTCCGCGTACGCCGAGGAGTCGCAGCTGGGGGCGCTGCTGGTCGGTGACCTGAAGACCTCGGTCACCGGGCTCGACGGTGACGACGAGCCCCGCCCGGCGAGCACCGGCGACGACGAGAGCGAGCAGCCCGTCGTCGACCCGGAGGCCGACCCGGTCGGTGACGCCGACCTGCTGGCCAACCTCGGCATCTCCGCGCAGAAGCTGCTGACCCTCTGCACCCACGAGGGGATGATGCCGGCGGACGTCACCGCCGAGATCTGCCAGGTGCTCGGCTGCGCCGACGAGGTCGAGGAGCTGCGTGAGGTCTGAGCCGGCCGACGCCACCGATCCGTCGCTGGAGTCGATCCGGCCGGGCCAACCCACCCCCGGTGCGGTGGGCCGCGCCGGGCCCGGTGCCCACGAGGGCCTTGCCGACACTGGTGAGATCGGCCGGCGGCAGCGGCACGAACTGTGGATGCGCCGCGCCCTGGAGGTCGCCGTCGCCGGTCCGCCGGTCGACGACGCGGTCAGCACCGACGTCGACGACGTGCCGGTGGGGGCGGTGCTCTACGGCCCGGACGGCACCGAGCTGGCCACCGGCCGCAACGAACGGGAGTTGACCGGGGACCCCACCGCGCACGCCGAGGTGCTGGCCCTGCGCCGAGGCGCCGAACGCACCGGCCGGTGGCGGCTCGACGGCTGCACCCTGGTGGTCACCCTCGAACCGTGCACCATGTGCGCCGGGGCGCTGGTGCTCGCCCGGGTCTCCACCGTCGTCTTCGGCGCCTGGGAACCCAAGACCGGCGCGGCCGGATCGCTCTGGGACGTGCTGCGTGACCGCCGGCTCAACCACCGCCCCGAGGTCTACGGCGGCGTGCTGGAGACCGAAACCGCCACCGTCCTGCGCGCGTTCTTCCGCTGAGGCCGGGTCGCCGGTCAGGCCGGCGGCAGGGTGACGGTGACGACCAGCCCTCCGCCCGGACGGGGCTGCGCCTCGGCGATGCCACCGTGGGCGCGGGCCACCGCGCGGACGATGGACAACCCCAGCCCGAAGCCCCGCGCGCCGACGACCCGCTCCCGCGACAGCCGCCGGAACGGCTGGAACATCGTCTCCACGTCGTAGCCGGGAACGACCGGGCCGGTGTTGGTCACCGTGAGGGTGGGCCGACCCCCGACCAGCCCGGTGCGCACCTCCACCCAGCCGTCGGCGGGCAGGTTGTGCCGCAACGCGTTCTCCACCAGGTTGAACGTGAGCCGCTCCAACAGCACCGGGTCGCCGCTCGTCGGCGCCGGGGCCAGCGCCCGCCGTACCCGCACGCCGGGTGCCTGCCCGCCGGCCTGATCGGTGGTGTGCGCGCAGACCTCGGCCAGGTCGACCGGCGTACGCTCGGTCAGCTCGTTCTCCGAGTCGGCCAGGGTCAGCAGACCGTCGATCAGCCGCTCGTGGCGCTCGTTGACCGCCAGCAGCGACTCACCCAGTCGCCGGGTCTCGGCCGAGGCGTCCGGGCGGGTGACCGCCAGCTCCACCAGGGCGCGGTTGAGCGCCAGCGGGGTACGCAGCTCGTGCGAGGCGTTCGCCACGAACCGGCGCTGCCCGTCGAAGGAACGGTCCAGCCGTTCCAGCATCTCGTCGAACGTGTCGGCGAGTTCGCGTACCTCGTCGGGAGGGCCGGTCAGCGCGATGCGCTCGTGCAGACCACGGCCGGCGGTGTCCGCGCCGGCGATCCGGCGGGCCGTGCCGGTGATCTGGTGCAGTGGCTGCAACGCCCGGCCAGCGAGCAACCAGCCGAACGCGATCGCCACCGTCGACACCACTATCAACGCGATGCCGCCCTGGGTGAGCAGCGACTCCAACGCGTTGCGCTTCGCTTCGTCCTGCACCTCCTGCACCAGGGCGCGCAGGTTGTCGAGGTTCTGCCCGCTGGGCGTCGTGGGGGTGGTCCTCGGCAGGTCGCGCAGGCTCACCCCGAACGGCTGCGGCATCCGCTGATCCACCAGCACGTACGTGACGGCGAGCAGGACCACGCCGGCCAGCAGGAAGAGCCCGCCGTAGATGAGGGTGAGCCGGGCGCGGATCGTCAGGCGTTTCATCGGATCTGGTACCCCGCCCCGGGCACCGTCTCGATCACCGGCGGGTCGCCGAGTTTGCGGCGCAGCTTCATGACTGTCACCCGGACCACGTTCGTGAACGGGTCGATGTGCTCGTCCCAGGCGCGTTCCAGCAGGTCCTCGGCGGAGACCACCGCGCCGTCGGCACGCAGCAGCTCGGCCAGCACCGCGAACTCCTTGCGGGACAGCGCCACGTACCGGTCGTCCCGGCGTACCTCGTGTCGGGCCGGGTCGAGCTGGATGCCGGCGCGCCGTAGCGTCGGCGGCGCCGCCGGGCGAGACCGGCGGGTCAACGCGTGCACCCGGGCCGATAGCTCAACCAGGGCGAAGGGCTTGGTCAGGTAGTCGTCGGCGCCGAGCGCCAGCCCGGCCACCCGCTCCCGGACCGCCGCCGACGCGGTCAGCATCAGCACCCGGGTCTCGCCGCCCGCATCCACGATCGCCCGGCACACGTCGTCGCCGTGCACCACCGGCAGGTCCCGGTCCAGGACCACCACCGCGTACTCGTTGACGCCGAGCCGTTCCAACGCGGCGTCCCCGTCGTACGCCACGTCGACAGCGAACGACTCCCGGCGCAGCCACTCGGCGATGGCGTCCGCCAGCACGTTCTCGTCCTCGACCACCAGCACTCTCACCCCTCAATGGTGCTCGGGGCTCCGTAACGGCGGCATAACCGCCGACGGTAACGCCGGGGATACGCGCGCTGCCGTGCACTGGGTGCCACGTTCGGCGAACCGCGCCGGACCTGAGCGGAGGTGGACATCATGCGACGACATCTGCTTGCGATCCCCGTCCTGCTCGCCCTGGCGCTGTCCGGGTGCGGCGCGGGAGGTGACGACGGCGGCGGGGTCGCTACCGCCGGCGGGACGAAGGCCGACGCGACGGCGACCGGCACGCCGGTCAGTGACTCGGACCGGCAGCTCGCCTTCGCCAGGTGTATGCGGGAGAACGGGGTGGACCTGCCCGACCCGGAGGCGGGCGGCCGTCCCGGCTTCCGGTTCGGCGCTGACGTTGATCAGCAGAAGGTCCAGGCGGCCATGGAGAAGTGCCAGGACAAGCTGCCCAACGGCGGGCAGGGACCGCAGCTCAACCCCGAGCAGGCCGAGCGGATGCGCACGCTCGCCAAGTGCATGCGGGAGAACGGGGTGCCCGACTTCCCGGACCCGGACGCCGACGGACGGGTCCGGATCGGGGCGGGGGACAACGCGATCAACATCGGCGACCCGGCCATGAAGGCCGCGCTGGAGAAGTGCCGGCAGCACGCACCGCAGTTCGGGGGTGACCGGTGACGATCCGACGCTCGCGGCTGCGCGCCGCCGTCACCGGAGGCATCGTCCTGCTGGTCGCGGCGGTGGGCGTGGTCGCCGCGGTGGGCTTCGGCGGCGGTGCCGACGGCGGACGCGCCCAGGCCGGCAGCGCACCACCCGCCACCGCCACCGTCACCCGGCAGACCCTCGCCGACTCGGAGACCGCCGACGGTGAGCTCGGGTACGGCACCACGCGTACCGCCACGGCGAAGCTCAGCGGCACCGTCACCGCGCTGGCGGCGACCGGGTCGACGGTACGGCGGGGCAAGGCGCTCTACCGGGTCGACAACGAGGCCGTGGTGCTCCTCTACGGCGGGCTGCCCGCGTACCGGACCCTCGCCCCCGGGGTGGAGGGGGCCGACGTCGCGCAGTTCGAGCGGAACCTCGACGCACTGGGCTACACCGGTTTCACCGTCGACGACGAGTACACCGGCGCCACCGCGGACGCGGTCCGGCAGTGGCAGGAGGACCTGGGTCTGGCCGAGACCGGTCGGGTCGAGCCGGGGCGCGTCGTGTACGCCGACCGGGAGGTCCGGGTGGACGGCCACCAGGCCGACGTCGGCGACCTGACACAGCCCGGCCAGGCGGTGCTGACCTACACCGGCACCAGCCGGGTTGTCACAGTCGAGTTGGACGTGGACGACCAGCGGCTGGCCAAGCGCGACGCGAAGGTCTCCGTGCGGCTGCCCGACGGCCAGACGGTGGCGGGCACGATCAGCACTGTCGAGACGATCGTCCAGGCCGGTACGGCCGGTGCCAACGGACAGTCCGGCGACGCCGAGACGAAGATCGAGGTGACCGTCGCGGTGACCGACCCGAAGGCCCTCACCGGGTTCGACCGGGCCAGCGCGGACGTCACGTTCACCGTCTCGGAGCGCCGCGACGTGCTCACCGTGCCGGTGGCGGCGCTGTTGGCGCTGGCCGAGGGCGGCTACGGCGTCCAGGTCGCCGAGGGTGGCACGAGCCAGATCCTCGCGGTGACCACCGGGTTGTTCGCCGGTGGGCGGGTGGAGGTCACCGGCACGGGCCTCACCGAGGGCGCGACGGTGGTGGTGCCGACGTGAGCGGCGAGGTGATCGTGCTCGACCGGGTCAGCAAGCGGTATGCCGGCGGTGTCGTCGCCCTGGACGACGTGTCGCTGCGGATCGGCCACGGCGAGTTGGTCGCGATCGTCGGCCCGTCCGGGTCGGGAAAGTCGACGATGCTGCACCTGATCGGCACCCTGGACCGCCCGTCGTCGGGCAGCGTGCTCATCGACGGGTACGACGCGGCGAAGCTGACCGACCGGGAGCTGTCCGCGTTGCGGGCCACCCGGATCGGCTTCGTGTTCCAGCAGTTCCACCTCGCCCCGGGCGTTCCGGTGGTGGACAACGTCGCCGACGGGTTGCTCTACTCCGGCGTACCGCTGCGGCGGCGGCGCGACCGTGCGGAGGCCGCGCTGGTCCGGGTTGGCCTGGGCCACCGGTTGGGGCACCGGCCGCACGAACTCTCCGGCGGGGAACGGCAGCGGGTCGCCGTGGCCCGTGCGGTGGTCGGCGAGCCGGCGGTGCTGCTCGCCGACGAGCCGACCGGCAACCTGGACTCCCACTCCGGTGCCGAGGTGTTGGAGCTGCTGCACGACCTGCACCGGGCCGGGACCACCGTCGTGGTGATCACCCACGACCGGGAGATCGCGGCAAGCCTGCCCCGGCAGGTGCGGATGCGCGACGGCGCGGTCCGGCACGACTCGGCCCGCACGTCGGCCGGGGTCGGCTGATGGCGACGCTGACCCCGGCCCGCCTGGGACCGGCGGACGTGCTGCGCGTCGGCGGGGTGGGGCTGCGGAC
>NZ_JAGPXZ010000028.1:0-18293 GCF_018070305.1 Micromonospora sp. M51
CCCTGCGACGAGCAGCCGGGTCACGGCGGTGATCCGGACCGCGCCGACCAGCGCGGCGAGTGTGCCGACCACCGCGAACGTGGCGCCCGCCCGGATCAGCGACACCTCCGGTCCGCCGGTGCCGACCAGCACCGCCGCGAGCGCGCCGAGCAGCGCGTACGCGATGCCGACCGCAGCCGCGGCGAGCAGTGCCCGACGGGGCGAGCGGGTGTCGCGGGCGCCGATCGCCCGACTGACGTGCACGCCGGCACGGGTCAGCCGCCAGAGCGCGAGCACCGTCAGCGCGAGCGGGGCGAGCCCGAGCGGGCCGGACTCGGTGCGCAGGGGCACACCGTGCCCGAGCAGCCAACCGGCCAGCGCGGTGCGCAGGGTGCCGGTCAGCGTGGTGGAGTCCGTGCCGAGCTGCACCAGGCCGAGCACGATGGCGACCGGCAGGTAGGAGGTGAGCGCGGCCCAACAGGCGGCCACCCCGGCGGCGACGGGCAACGGCGCACGCCCGCGCGGCGACCCACCCGCGCGGGGCGCGGGCACCCGCCGGGCCGACGCGGCACGGTCGACCGGCCGGTCGTCGGCGCTCACACCGCCGGGACGGCTGGGACGATCAGGGGTGACGGGGGACATCAGCTCTACTCTGGCACGTCGCGCGGGCGGTGGCAGTCCGTTAACCCCTCCTAAGGACCGCGAGTTCACCGAACCGGCGTCCTGCCCACCCGGGCCGGTCTAGCCTCGGCCCAGAGGGGGCGCGAGTCGCCGCCACCCGGGACGGGTCCGCCGGCCGGCGTCCGGGCCGGCACGTCGCCCATGAGCGTTCGGAGGAAGTTGTGACGACGCCATACCCGCCTCCCCCGCCACCACCGGCGCAGGGACGCGACCGGACCACCCTCTGGGGCGTGCTGGGCATCGTGCTGGGGCTGATCTGCTGCGGCATCCTCGGCATCATCTTCGGCTACCTGTCCATCCGCGACGCCCGGCGGTACGGGCAGTCGCCGTTGCTCGGTTACCTCGCCATCGCGTTCGGCGTGATCAACATCATCGGCGGCGCGATCCTGCGGGCGACCGGCAACTACCCGTTCTGGAACAACGACTGACCGGCGGCGAGCACAGGTACGCCGAAGGGGGCCGACCGCGACCGGTCGACCCCCTTCGTGTTGCCTGACCGGCTCAGCTGCCGGACATGATCTCCCGCATCAGCTTCGCCGTCTCGGTCGGCGTCTTGCCGACCTGGACGCCGACCGCCTCCAGCGCCGCCTGCTTCGCCTCGGCGGTGCCGGCCGAGCCGGAGATGATCGCCCCGGCGTGACCCATGGTCTTGCCGGGAGGCGCGGTGAAGCCGGCGATGTAGCCGACCACCGGCTTGGTGACGTTCGCCTTGATGAACTCGGCGGCCCGCTCCTCGGCGTCGCCACCGATCTCACCGATCATGACGATGGCGTCGGTCTCCGGGTCCGCCTCGAACGCCGCGAGGGCGTCGATGTGGGTGGTCCCGATGATCGGGTCGCCGCCGATGCCGACGCAGGTGGAGAAGCCGATGTCGCGCAGCTCGTACATCATCTGGTAGGTCAGCGTGCCGCTCTTGCTGACCAGACCGATCCGGCCGGAGCCGGTGATGTCGGCCGGGATGATGCCGGCGTTGGACGCGCCCGGCGAGGCGATGCCCGGGCAGTTCGGCCCGATGATCCGGGTCCGCTCGCCCTGCGCCACGTTGTACGCCCAGAACGACGCGGTGTCGTGCACCGGGACGCCCTCGGTGATCACGACCGCCAACGGGATCGCGGCGTCGATCGCCTCGACCACGGCGGCCTTGGTGAACTGCGGCGGCACGAAGATGACGGTGACGTCGGCCCCGGTCTCGGCCATCGCGTCCGCCACGGACGCGAAGACCGGCAGCTCGGTGCCGTCGAAGTCGACAGTCTGGCCCGCCTTGCGCGGGTTGACGCCGCCCACCACGTTGGTGCCGGCGGCCAGCATCCGCCGGGTGTGCTTGGAACCCTCGGAACCGGTCATCCCCTGGACGATGACCTTCGAGTCCTTGGTCAGCCAGATAGCCATGATCAGACCCCCGCAGCTGCCAGCTCGGCGGCCCGCTCGGCCGCACCGTCCATGGTGTCCACCCGCTGCACGAGCGGGTTGTTCGCGCTGTCCAGGATCGCCCGGCCAGCCTCGGCGTTGTTGCCGTCGAGCCGGACGACGAGCGGCTTGGTGACCCGCTCGCCGCGCTGCTCCAGCAGGGCCAGCGCCTGGATGATGCCGTTGGCGACCTCGTCGCAGGCGGTGATGCCGCCGAAGACGTTGACGAAGACGCTCTTCACGGCCGGGTCGGAGAGCACGATCTCCAGCCCGTTCGCCATCACCGCGGCGCTCGCGCCGCCGCCGATGTCGAGGAAGTTGGCCGGCTTGACGTTGCCGTGCCGCTCACCGGCGTACGCGACCACGTCGAGGGTCGACATGACCAGACCCGCGCCGTTGCCGATGATGCCGACCTCGCCGTCGAGCTTGACGTAGTTGAGGTCCTTGGCCTTGGCGGCCTGCTCCAGCGGGTCCACAGCGGCCTGGTCGACCAGGGCCTCGTGGTCCGGGTGCCGGAACGCCGCGTTCTCGTCCAGGCTGATCTTGGCGTCGAGCAGCAGCATCCGACCGTCGCCGTTCTTGGCGAGCGGGTTGACCTCGACCAGAGTGGCGTCCTCGGCGACGAACGCCTGCCACAGGCCGACGGCGATCTCGACCACCTGGTCTGCGACAGCGGTCGGGAAGCCGGCAGCGGTCACGATCTCGCGGGCCTTGGCCTCGTCCACGCCCTTCACGGCGTCGATCGGGGCCTTCACGACCTTGTCGGGGGTGTCGGCGGCGACCTGCTCGATGTCCATGCCGCCGGCGACGCTGGCGATGCAGAGGAAGGTGCGGTTCGCCCGGTCGAGCAGGTACGAGAAGTAGTACTCCTCGGCCACGTCCGCGGTCACGGTGATCATGACCTTGTGGACGGTGTGACCCTTGATGTCCATGCCGAGGATGTCGGTGGCCCGAGCCACCGCCTCATCCGGGCCCTCGGCCAGCTTGACGCCGCCGGCCTTACCTCGGCCGCCGACCTTTACCTGCGCCTTGACGACCACACGGCCGCCGAGGCGTTCGGCGATCGCGCGGGCCTCTTCCGGGGTAGTGGCGACGCCGCCGGCCAGCACGGGCAAGCCGTGCCGCTCGAACAGGTCCCGCCCCTGGTACTCGTACAGGTCCACGATTGCGCGTCCCGTCCCGTCTCCGCGGCGCGCCGTCGCGCCGCCACCAGCGTTCAGAAAACAGTTTGACGCCTGTCATCAGTTGAAACAGGCCATTGGCCGCAGCCTAGCGAGGTCGGCACCGCCGGCAACCGAGCGGGTGCACGGTGTGCGGTAATGCACAACCGGACATCAGGTGTGGCCGGTTTCCGGTCATCACCCGGGTGACATCCACCGTCCGAGCGATGTTGTCCGGCTTGCGTAACCCTGCCGTGGGGGCGTCGTTGAGTCAGATGTCGGAGCGCTGAACAGCGCAATGACGGGAGACGGCCGATGCCCTGTCGGTCGAGGGGTGGCGGCGGGGCATCGTGCATAGAGGGGCCGGACGTGTGAGGGGTGCGTCCGGCCCCTCCCCCGTGCCCAGATCCGGTCGCCCGGCGTGTTTCTCAGGAAACCGGCTGGGCCACGTTCTGCCGGACCCAGTCGACAATCGCCTGAGTGGTGGCGCCCGGCGTGAAGATCTTCGCCACGCCCAGCTTCTCCAACTCGGGAATGTCGCCGTTCGGAATGATGCCGCCGCCGAACACGACGATGTCGCGGGCGTCCCGCTCAGCGAGCAGTTCCAGCACCCGCCGGAAGAGCGTCATGTGCGCGCCGGAGAGCACGGACAGGCCGACCGCGTCGGCGTCCTCCTGGATGGCTGTTTCCACGATCTGCTCGGGAGTCTGGTGCAGGCCGGTGTAGACGACCTCCATCCCGGCGTCCCGCAGGGCGCGCGCGACGACCTTCGCGCCTCGGTCGTGGCCGTCCAGGCCAGGCTTCGCGACGACGACCCGGATACGAGAGCTCATCAGCGCACACCTTTCACCGGCTTGACCGCCTTCACCTTAACGAACGGTAACCCGGCGGGCCCGGCCCGGGAAATCCGGGCTCCGTCACCGGCCGTTACCCGGCGCAGCCGCCCGGCAACCCCGGGTGCTCAGGCCGCGAACCCTCCCGCCACCTCCTGGACAGTGCCGTCGACACGATCCCGGCGCGGTGCGGAGTCAAGCCGGACGAGTCCGCCGGAACGGTCACGCTCGGCGACGAACGGGCAGCGACGGGGGCACCGTTCGGCGTCGCGATGCATGACAATCATGGACGCAAACGGACAGATCGACACGCCAATTTCTCGCTCTAGCTTGTGACTCGCCTGGCGAATGGCTAACGTGTCCACGGTTGTCATCAGGTCCATGGACGGGTGACGACGCGGTCAGCGGACGTTCACTGGAACTTCAGAGGACGCCCACCGGCCGCTTCGGAACCCCGACAACGGAGGGTGTGCGTGCGCCAGCGCCTGTCGTCTGAGCCCGATCGATATCGCGGTCGCCGCCGCGTACCCACCCCACCCCGCAGCCGTTACGCCGCTGTCGTCACCACCGCGTTCGTCGGTGCCGGCATCGTGGCCCTCGGCGCGAGCGCCCTGCCGGACGCCAAGGACGTCAGCCCGTCGGTCCTCGACGAGCTCAAGCAGGCGTCGGTCACCAGCCAGGATGCCGCTGCCCGTTCGGAGAACGCCGACCGCGCCTCCCGGGACAGCCGCAAGGAGGACAGCGCCGAGCCCGAGGTCTGGCTGCTGCCGCTGCAGGGCTACGACTTCAACTCCCCGTACGGGATGCGCTGGGGCAAGCTGCACACCGGCGTCGACCTGGTCGCCGCCGAGGGCACTCCCTATGTGGCGATCCACGATGGCCTGGTCACCAAGGCCGGCTGGTTCGGCGGGTACGGCAACGCGGTGATCGTCCAGCACGCCGACGGCAGCGAGGCCATCTACGGCCACTCCTCCGCGGTCAGCGTGAAGGAAGGCCAGCAGGTCAAGGCGGGCGACCAGCTCGGCCTGGTGGGTCAGACCGGCCACGCGTACGGCACCCACCTGCACCTGGAGATCCATGTCAAGGGGCAGCCGAAGGACCCGGTGCCGTTCCTCCAGGAGCGCGGAGTGGACATCAAGCTGCAAGTCGAGGCAATTTACAGCGAGGTAGCCGCCTCCTGACGCTTCGTCACGACCGTTGACCGCCCGGATCTGTCGATCCGGGCGGTTTTTCGTGCGGCGGCTCTGGCTGATGTATCCCGGGTCACAGCGGCGATTGTGACCGACGACACGGGCAAACATGATCACTTTTCCGGAAGTAGCGCACCAGAGCGGATCATATCCGGGCAGCCGGCCGTCCGTTGGTGCTCCGACCGTTCGGTCCCCGCGCCTGCCGCAACTCGGCCCGACACCAGTATTTCGAGGTCAAGTGCCCCTCGACTGTGAAGGTCCGCCGTGCAGGAAGACAGCCCCGTCCAGAACGAGAACACCCCCGACACCAGCCAGACCGCGCAGCCGCGGCGCACCGGCCGACGGAACCGCCTCATAGTGCTCGGGGCCGCCGCCCTGGTAGCCCTCGGCCTCGGTGGGGTCGCCGTCGCCACCAGCGGCACCGACCACCCGGCACCCGCCGCCGTCTCCCTCGACACCCAGTCCCGGGCCGAGGCCGCGGGCCGGGCCGACCGCTCGGTACGCGAGTCGAGCGCGCCGGCCACCCCCTCGATCAGCCCGACGCCGAGCCCGTCCGCGGTCAGCGCCAGCCCGACCCCCACCAGGACGGCCGTCGCGAAGGCCAAGCCGAAGCCGAAGAAGACCACCAAGCCCGCGCCTGCCTGGGTCAACCCGATGCCGGGAGCAGCCGTCACCTCCTGCTACGGGCAGCGCTGGGGCACCCTGCACGCCGGTATCGACCTGGCGCTGCCCTCCGGTACGCCGATCCGCGCCGCCGCCGCGGGCACCGTGACCCAGGCCGGCGACGCCTCCGACGGGTACGGCAACTCCGTCTTCGTCGACCACGGCAACGGCTACCTGACCCACTACGCCCACCAGAGCCGCATCGCGGTCACGGTCGGGCAGGCGGTCAAGGCCGGCCAGGTCATCGGCTACGAGGGCGCCACCGGCGACGCCACCGGCCCGCACCTGCACTTCGAGGTGCACCAGGGCATGTGGAACCAGATCGATCCGGCCCCGTTCATGCGGGCGCGCGGCGTCGACCTGGGCTGCTGACGCCTGCACGTCTCCGGAACAACATCAGGGAAAGAGTGGCCTCAGACAGCGCTGAGACCACCCTTTCCCTGATCTGGTGCGATCTCCGGCGTGCCGGGTCAGAGCTTGTCGACCGGGGCGTGCCGAAGCACCAGCCACATGGTCTGGTCGCCGAAGTCGATCTGCGCGCGGGCACCCGGGCCGTGGCCCTCGACGGCGAGCACCCGGCCCAGCCCGTACCGCTGGTGATTGACCCGGTCGCCCGCTGACACCTTCGGCCCCTGCGGCAGCTCGCTGGCCGTGGTCAGCCGGCTGGCGTCCACGCCGAGCCGCTGGGCCAGCTGCGCCGCCTTCGGCGTGCCACCGGTGAAGGTGCCACGGCCGCCGGGCGCGCGGTCCGCACGGCCGCCGACGCCGCCGCCCCCGCCGGCCCACGAGGTGTACGACCCCTCGGTGCGCTCCCAGTGCACCAACTCGGTCGGCAACTCCTCCAGGAAGCGCGACGGCGGGTTGTAGGACGGCTGCCCCCAGGCCGAGCGGGTCACCGCCCGGGAGAGGTAGAGCCGCTGCCGAGCGCGGGTGATGCCGACGTACGCCAGCCGGCGCTCCTCCTCCAGCTCGCGGGTGTCGCCGAGCGAGCGCAGGTGCGGGAAGACGCCGTCCTCCAACCCGGTCAGGAAGACCACCGGGAACTCGAGCCCCTTGGCGGTGTGCAACGTCATCAGGGTGACCACGCCCTGGTGGTCGGGGTCGTCGGAGGGGATCTGGTCGGCGTCGGCGACCAGCGCCACCTGCTCCAGGAAGCCGGCCAGGGTGGCCCGCTCCCCGTCGGCGCCGAGCGCCTCGATCCGCTCGGTGTACTCGCGGGCGACGCTGACCAGTTCCTGGAGGTTGTCCACCCGACCGGCGTCCTGCGGGTCCAGGCTCTCCTCCAGCTCGGTGAGGTAGCCGGAGCGGGTCAGCAGCGCCTCCAGCACCTCCTCGGGGGTGCCGGTCTCGGCCAGCTCACGGGCGCCGTCGAGCAGCGCCACGAAGTCGGCGATGCCGTTCGCCGCCCGGCTGGAGATGCCCGGCGCCTCCCGGGCCCGGCGCAGGGCCGCGCCGAAGGAGATCCGATCACGGCTGGAGAGCGCCTCGACACACGCCTCGGCCCGGTCGCCGATCCCCCGGCGCGGGGTGTTGAGCACCCGCCGCAGGCTCACCGTGTCGTCGTCGTTGACCACCGAACGCAGGTACGCCAGGGCGTCGCGGACCTCCTTGCGCTCGTAGAAGCGCACCCCGCCGACCACCTTGTAGGGCAGGCCGACGCGGATGAACACCTCCTCGAAGACGCGGGACTGGGCGTTGGTGCGGTAGAAGACCGCCACGTCGCCGGGGCGGGTCTCGTCGGCGTCGACCAGCCGGTCGATCTCGCGGGCCACCCAGTCGGCCTCGGCGTGCTCGGTGTCGGCCACGTAGCCGACGATCTGCTCGCCGGCGCCGGCCTCGCTCCACAGCCGTTTGGGTTTGCGGGAGGTGTTGCGGTCGATCACCGCGTTGGCCGCGTTGAGAATCGTCTGGGTGGAGCGGTAGTTCTGCTCCAGCAGGATCGTCCGGGCGTCGGTGAAGTCCCGTTCGAACTCCAGGATGTTGCGGATCGTCGCACCCCGGAACGCGTAGATCGACTGGTCGGCGTCGCCGACCACGCACAGCTCGGCGGGCGCCAACCCGTCGGTGCCGGAGACCAACTCCTTGATCAGGACGTACTGGGCGTGGTTGGTGTCCTGGTATTCGTCCACCAGCACGTGCCGGAACCGCCGCCGGTAGCTCTCCGCGACGTGCGGGTGGGACTGGAGCAGGTGCACCGTGGTCATGATCAGGTCGTCGAAGTCCAGGGCGTGCGCCTCACGCAACCGGCGCTGGTAGAGCGTGTACGCCTCGGCCAGTGCCCGCTCGTTGGGGCCGGTGGCCCGCGCCGCGAACTGCTCCGGGTCGACCAGCTCGTTCTTGAGGTTGGAGACCTGGGCGGCGAGCCCTCGCGCCGGGTAGCGCTTCGGGTCGAGATCCAGCTCGCGGGTCACCAACTGCATCAGCCGGCGGGAGTCGTCCGCGTCGTAGATCGAGAACGTCGACTTGAGGCCGGCGTGCTCGTGCTCGGCGCGCAGGATCCGCACGCAGGCCGAGTGGAACGTCGACACCCACATCAGGCGGGCCCGGGGGCCCACCAGCGCGGCGACGCGCTCCTTCATCTCGCCGGCGGCCTTGTTGGTGAAGGTGATCGCGATGATCTCACCGGGGTGCACGTCCCGAGCGGCGAGCAGGTAGGCGATCCGGTGCGTGAGCACCCGGGTCTTGCCCGACCCGGCGCCGGCCACGATCAGCAGCGGCGAGGCGGCATGACTGACGGCGTCGCGCTGCGGCCCGTTCAGCCCGTCGAGGAGCTGCTGCGGATCGAGACGCGCGGCGACCGCCCCGGGTCGGTGCGGGCGGGCCGGCGCGGACTCCGGCGCAGGCGGGGACGCGGGGATGTCGAAGAGAGGATGCATCGCCCGACAAGTCTATGCCGCCGGCCCGACACTGTGCCTTCGGCGCTCAGCGGCTCGTGCCCGACACCGCGCACCACCACCGGGTGCGCCCACCGTCGGGAAAGCTGCCCTTCTCGACCCGGACTGCTTGCGCGCCGGGCAACGACGTGGGCATACTCGACGGCGTGATCGCTGCGCGCTACTACTTTTACTATGGCACCGGGAGTCCGGCTGTCGTAGGTCGCGCCTGATCGATTCAGACCTGCTAAAGCCCCGGGCTCCTGGAGTCCGGGGCTTTTTCCGTCCCAGGTTCCGGGCACCGGGCACCACACTGCGAGAGGTACCCGATGATGACAGACGTGATGGAGCAGAGCGGCGGCCCGACCCGACCGGGGCAGCCCGCAGCGCAGGGCGCTGGGCCGGTGGCGGCCACACCGCCGACGGGTGGGCACACCGAACCGGCCGAGCAGCAGACCGGCACCGAGGAGCCGTCCGCCTCCGCGCGGATCGTGCAGATCAGGGAACGGATCGACGAGATCGACAACGCGTTGATCACGCTCTGGCAGGAGCGGGCCGCGTTGTCCCAGGAGGTCGGGGCGACCCGGATGGCGTCCGGTGGGACCCGCCTGGTGCTCTCCCGGGAACGGGAGATCCTGGAGCGGTTCCGGGTCGCGCTCGGCGCCGACGGCACCCAGCTGGCCCTGCTGCTGCTCCGCGCCGGCCGCGGCCCGCTGTGAGCCACACCGGCCGGCCGTCGGATCACCCTACGCGCTGAACCATGGCCGCGTGCAGCACTCGTCCAGGGGTCTCTGACAGACGAAACCGCCTGCCGTCGTCGCGATGACGGCGGCAGGCGGTTTCGGTGACTCACACCTCGTGGGTGGCGACGATCTCGCGCTTCTCGGCGAAGTGGCAGGCGCTCGGGTGGTCCGAGCCCGGCCGGACCTCCAGCAGCGGGACCTGCTCGGCGCAGACGTCCTGCGCCTTCCAGCAGCGGGTCCGGAACCGGCAGCCCGAGGGCGGGCTGATCGGCGACGGCACGTCACCCGTGAGCCGGATGATCGTCTTGTTGTGCCGCTGCGTCGGGTCCGGCACCGGCACCGCGGAGAGCAGAGCCTGGGTGTACGGGTGGGTCGGCCGCTCGTAGATCTCGTCCTCGGTGCCGATCTCCACGATCTTGCCGAGGTACATCACCGCGACCCGGTCCGAGAGGTGGCGGACCACCGACAGGTCGTGCGCGATGAAGACGTACGACAGCCCGAACTCGCCCTGCAGCTGCTCCAGCAGGTTCATGACCTGGGCCTGGATGGAGACGTCGAGCGCCGACACCGGCTCGTCGCAGACGATGATCTCGGGCCGCAACGCGAGCGCACGGGCGATGCCGATGCGCTGACGCTGACCGCCGGAGAACTGGTGCGGGTACCGGTTGATGTGCTCGGGGTTGAGCCCGACCAGGTCGAGCAGCTCCCTGACCTTCGCCCGGCGGCTGCCCTTCGGCGCCACCTCCGGGTGGATCTCGAACGGCTCACCGAGCAGGTCACCGACGGTCATCCGCGGGTTCAGCGAGGTGTACGGGTCCTGCATGACCAGCTGGATCTGCCGGCGCAGGCGCCGCAGCGCACCACCGGACAGCTTGGAGATGTCCTGACCCTTGTAGAGGACGCTGCCTTCGGTCGGCTTCTCCAGGTTCATCAGCACCCGGGCGAGCGTCGACTTGCCGCAGCCGGACTCGCCGACCACGCCGAGCGTCTCGCCGGCGCGCAGATCGAAGGAGACCCCGTCGACCGCCTTGACCTGACCGACGGTCTTCTTGAACACCACACCCTGCGTCACGGGGTAGTGCTTGACCAGGTCACGGACCTCGAGGATGTTCTCAGACACGGTTCACCAGCTCCTCGGCGAAGTGGCAGGCGCTGGCCCGGGCATTGCCCACCTGCAGCAGCGGCGGGACCTTCTCCCGACACACCGGCTGAGCCATGGGGCAGCGCGGGTTGAACGGGCAGCCCGGCGGGATGTTCATCAGGTTCGGCGGGAGGCCCTTGATCGTCCGGAGCTGCTGCCCCTTCTCGTCCATCCGCGGGATCGAGTCGATCAGACCCATCGTGTACGGGTGCGCCGGCTTGGCGTACAGGTCGTACACGTCCGCTTCCTCGACGATCCGGCCCGCGTACATGACCGCGATCCGGTCCGCGACGTCGGCGACCACGCCGAGGTCGTGGGTGATCAGGATCATGCCCATCTGCCGCTCACGCTGGAGCTCGGCCAGCAGGTCCATGATCTGGGCCTGCACGGTCACGTCGAGAGCGGTGGTCGGCTCGTCCGCGATCAGCACCTCCGGGTCGAGCGCCAGCGACATCGCGATCATCGCGCGCTGCCGCATACCGCCGGAGAACTGGTGCGGGTAGTTGTTGAACCGACCCTTGGCGTTCGGGATCTTGACCTGGTCGAGCATGTCGATCGCGCGCTTCTTGGCCTCCGCGCGACCCATGCCCCGCCGGACCCGGAACTGCTCGGCGATCTGGAACCCGACGGTGAAGACGGGGTTCAGCGCGGAGAGCGCGTCCTGGAAGATCATCGCGATGCCCTCGCCGCGGATGCGGCGGCGCTCCTCGTCGGACATGCGCAGCATGTCCTTGCCGTGGAAGCGGACCTGCCCACCGGTCACGAAGCCCGGCGGCGTGTCGAGGATGCCCATGATGGTCTGCGCCGTGACGCTCTTACCGGAGCCGGACTCGCCGAGCACGGCGAGGGTCTCCCCCGCGTCGACGTGGTACGTGACCCCGTTGATGACCTTTGCGACGCCGTCCCGGGTACGGAACTCCACCCGCAGGTCGTCGACCTCGAGCAGCCGGCCGGAGGGACGCCCGGAGCCGCCGGATCCCGGCGCTGACTGCTCGGACACGAGAATGTCGGACAACTGGATCTCCCCTAGCGGAGTTTCGGATCGAGGGCCTCGCGGACCGACTCACCGAGCATCACGAAGCTCAGCACTGCGGTGACGAGGAACGCGGCGGGGAAGAACACCAGCCCCGGCGCGACCCGGACGAACTGCTGCCCATCACTGATCATGATGCCCCAGGACACCACCGGCGACTTCAGACCGACGCCCAGGAACGACAGCGTGGCCTCGGCGCCGATGAACGAGCCGACCATGATCGTGCCGTAGACCAGCAGTGGGGCCAGGCAGTTCGGCAGCAGGTGCTTGAGGATGATCCGGCCGGTGCCGGCACCCAGTGCGCGGGCCGCGACGATGTAGTCGGCCTCCTTGGTGGCGAGCACCGAGGAGCGCATCAGCCGCATCACGACCGGCCAGCTCAGCACGATCAGCGACGCGATCACCAGGCCCATGATCTGGGCCTTGCTGTTGCCGGAGCCCGACCCGTTGAACGTGGTCAGGATGACGATCGCGCCGAGCACGAAGGGCAGACCGAAGAAGACGTCGGCGATCCGGCTCAGCAGCGCGTCCACCCAACCACCGCGGTAGCCGGAGATGATGCCCATCGTTCCGCCGATGAGCAGGGTGCCCAGCACGGAGAGCACGGCGACCACGACGGAAGCCCGTGCGCCGTAGATGACCCGGGCGTAGACGTCACGGCCCTGCACGTCGTAGCCGAACCAGCCATTGGCCGACGGCTTGTCGAGGCTGCGGGACAGCGAACCGTTGACCGCGTCGCCCGGGGCGAAGAGCGCCGGGAAGGCCGCCATCAGCAGGAAGATCAGGATCAGCGTGGCCGAGATCCAGAACAGCGGCTTGCGCCGCAGGTCACGCCAGGCGTCGGCGAGCAGGCCGCGCGGCTTCTCGTTGCTCTGCGGCTGACCCGCGGTGGCGGGGGCGGCGGAGTCGGTCGGGTGTGCGCCAGGGGTGCTGACGATCGATGCGGTACTCGGGTCACTCATAACGGATCCTCGGGTCCAGGGCGGCGTAGAGCAGGTCAACCAGCAGGTTCATCACGAGATAGACCAGCACCAGGACGACCACGATTCCTACCACCGTGGCGCTTTCCTTGGTGATGATCGCCCGGAAGACCTGGCGGCCGATTCCGTTGATGCCGAAGATTCCCTCGGTGACGATCGCGCCACCCATCAGGGCGCCGAGGTCGGTGCCGAGCAGGGTCACCACTGGGATGAGCGAGTTGCGCAGCAGGTGCACGCCCACCACCCGGCGCATCGGCAGGCCCTTGGCGATCGCGGTACGCACGTAGTCCGCGCGACGGTTCTCCGCGATGCTCGTTCGTGCCACCCGGGCGATGTACGCCACCGACGCGCTACCGAGCACGAAGCCCGGCACGATCAGCTCGGACCACCGCATCTCCGAGGAGACGGTCGGCTTGATGATGCCCCACTGCACACCCAGCAGCCACTGCAGCACGAAGCCGACCACGAAGACCGGCAGCGCGATCAGGAAGAGGGTGGAGACCAGGACCAGGTTGTCCAGGAAGCCGTTACGCCGCAGGCCGCTCAGCACGCCGGCACCGAGGCCGATGATCGCCTCGATGGCGAGCGCCACGAGCGCCAGCTTCAGCGTGTTCGGGTACGAGGTCATGATGATGTCGCTGATCTCGCGCTGCGAGAAGGTCTGACCGAAATCGCCCTGGAGCAGGTTCTTCATGTAGCTGCCGTACTGCACGAAGACGTTCTGGTCGAGGTGGTACTTCTCGGTCATGAAGGCGATGTACTGGTCCGGGCAGCGGCGCTCACCGCACTTGCCGGCGAACGGGTCGCCGGGGACGGCCCAGACGAGCCAGTAGATCAGGAACGTCGTACCGATGAAGACCGGCACGAGTTGGAGCAGCCGTCTCAACAGATAACGGCCCATGGGGTGGTCCTCCAGACAGGGGGCGCGTCGGACGGCCGACACGGTGGTGACAACGTGCGAGTGGAGCGTTGTAACACCCACTCGCGGAACGGCCCCGGGTCGGGCTCACCGGATGTGGCGAGCCCGACCCGGGGTCAGACCGTTCGGATCAGAGCTCGACCGAGGTGATGTCGATCTCGCCGACGTTGTTCAGCTCGAGCTTCTTGATCTTCTCCGAGTGGCCGGACTGCTGGCCGTAGAAGTAGACCGGGATGCTCGGGACGTCCTGGTCGACCTTCTCGACGGCCTTGGCGAACGCCTCGTGCGAGGCCTCCAGGCTCGGCGCGCCGCTGGCCTGCTTGGCCAGCGCGTCGACCTCGGGGTTGCTGTACAGACCGTCGTTGGAGGAGCCGTTGGTGACGAACAGGGGGTTCACCCAGTTCTCCACGTCCGGGTAGTCCTGCTGCCAGGCGGCGCGGTACGGGCCCTTCATGGTGTGGGCGTTGATGTTCTGGCGGAAGACCGCGAAGGTCGGCACGCCCTCAGCCCGAGCGTTGATGTTGAGGTTGGTCTTGATCTGCTGCGCGACGGCGTCCATCCAGTCCTTGTGGGCGGAGTCCGCGTTGTAGTAGAAGACCATCTCACCGGTGAAGCCACCGGCCTCGGCGAGCAGCGTCTTGGCCGTCTCCGGGTCGAACTTGCAGGCGGTGCAGTTGCCCGGCTTGGCGCCCGGGGTCAGCGGGTTCGCCCAGCTGTCGGCCGGCTTGCGGGTGCCGAAGAAGATCTTGTCCGAGATCTCCTGCCGGTTGACCGCCAGCGACACGGCACGACGCAGCTTCGGGTTCTGGAAGCGCTTGTCGTAGATCGGGAACGCGATGAACGCGGTCGACGGCGTGACGGTCGAGCGGCCCCGGTCACCGAGGTCGGTCTTCCACTTGTCACCGGCGAGCGCCGAGGTGGGGACAACCTCCATGAAGTCGAGGTTGTTCGCCAGCAGGTCGGCGTAGGCGGCGTTGTCGTCCTGGTACAGCTTGACGTCGACGTCCTTGATCTTCATCTTGTCGCGAAGATTGTAGTCGTCGAAGCGCGTCAGCTTGATGAGGGAGTTGTCCTCCCACGACACGAACTTCACCGGGCCGTTGGCGATCGGCTTGCGGCCGAACTCCTCGGGCTTCATGGTGAAGAACACGTCCGGCAGCGGCATGAAGGCGCTGTAGCCGAGCTTGGTCGGGAAGACCGCGGTCGGCGCCGACAGCGTGACCTCGAAGGTCTGCTCGTCGATGACCTTCAGGCCGGACATCTTGTCGGTCGTCGGCGTCGGGGCCTTCTTCGGGCCGTCCGGGCCGTCCG
Source organism: Micromonospora sp. M51 (assembly GCF_018070305.1). Taxonomy (NCBI): domain Bacteria; kingdom Bacillati; phylum Actinomycetota; class Actinomycetes; order Micromonosporales; family Micromonosporaceae; genus Micromonospora; species Micromonospora sp. M51. The sequence goes on from NZ_JAGPXZ010000028.1 coordinate 14,914, forward strand.
GGTCCGTGGTGTAGGTCTGGTCGAAGCCCGCGATGTCGGCGAAGAAGGTGCCGTTCTGCGCGCCGTTCGGCGAGTAGGCGGCCCAGTTCCAGGCGTCGACGAAGTTCTTCGCCTTGACCTCGGTACCGTCGTGGAACTTGGTACCGGCCTTGATCTTGATCGTGAAGACCTTGGAGTCCGTGGTGTTGATGGACTCCGCCAGCGCGTTACGCGGGGCCCCACCGTCGTTCGGGTACTCGACCAGGCCGGTCCACAGCCAGTCGACGATCTTCCCGCCGCCGGTCTCCGTGGTGTTCGACGGGACCAGCGGGTTCTCCGGCTGGACGCCGTGCACAACGATCGAGCCGTCCGCGCTGGCGGCAGTATCGCCGTCGCCGCCGCTCGAGCAACCGCTCGCGACAAGCGCGGCAGCCGCGCTGAGCGCGATGGCGCTCGTCGCCCGCTTCGAGACTCTCATTCCGAGGGGCCTCCTCTTTCTAACCAGGTTCCGTCGTGGGTTTCACGCACGTTTGGGGGTGACACCGCCCGACCACCCCGGGGCGCGGGTCGCCGGGACCACAGGGAAGTTGGGGACACCCCTGATGTTCCGATCCGCCGGGCTCCCTCACCAACGAGGCGCGACACGACGCAACCGACACAGCCACGGGCCGCCGTGATCGGCAGATTCGTGGTCGTGGGGCGTACGGAGTGCCACACACCGATGGTGAGGTGCTGCCACTGTGACACCCACTGGCCGCTTCCGTGAAGGTGCCGTTATCAAGCCGTTAGTTGCCCGCCACGTTGCCGATACTTGAAAAATGATCATAAAACGGTCGCCGCAGGCAGCGTTGAGCAGGAAATACGTTGCGCCGCCCGAACACGAGGCCTCAGCCCGTGCGCGTCCCCGAGGTCACCCGGGCCCGGTGGGACGTCCGTCACCACTCACGTTTCGAGCCATCCGGATGAGGGTGCCCAGGACTACCCGGCCACGATCACCGGCTGGGTGGACGAGGGTGCGCCGGACGTTTCTCTGATCCTCGCCGCTGGCGACCCACGTCAGACGAGCCGGCGATCCGCCGCCCACCGGGAGAGCTCGTAACGGTTGGACATCTGGAGCTTGCGCAGCACGTTGGACACGTGCGTCTCCACCGTCTTGATGGAGATGAACAGCTCCTTGGCGATCTCCTTGTACGCGTACCCCCGGGCCAGCAGCCGCAGCACCTCCCGCTCACGGTTGGTGAGCTGGTCCAGCTCCGGGTCGGCCACCGGGGCGTCCGGCCGGGCCGCGAAGGCGTCCAGCACGAACCCGGCCAGCCGTGGGCTGAACACCGCGTCGCCGTCGGCCACCCGACGGATCGCGGCAGCCAACTCGTCCGGGGAGATGGTCTTGGTGACGTACCCCCGGGCACCGGCACGGATCAGCCCGATCACGTCCTCCGCCGCGTCGGAGACGCTCAACGCCAGGAACTTGACCTGCGGATGGGTACGCCGCATCGCCTCCAGCACCGCGCGACCGCCACCGTCGGGCATGTGCACGTCGAGCAGGACCACGTCCGGGCCGACGGCGGCGATCCGGGTGACCGCCTCGGCCACCGTGCTCGCCTCGCCCACCACCTCGACGTGGGCGCCCAACTCCGCGCGCACCCCGGCCCGGAACATGGCGTGGTCGTCCACCAGGAACACCCGCAGCCGCTCGGGGCGGGCATCCGCCGGGTCGAGGTGCTCGGTCGACTGCTCGGCCATGGTCATCTGTTCCTTTCCGCTGCGGACGAGTCCCGGGAGATCGGCAGGATCAACCGGACCTCGGTCCCCTCCCCCGGGCCGGACCGGATTTCGGCCCGTCCGCCGTGCCGCTTCATCCGCCCGATGATCGAGCCGCGTACGCCGTGCCGGTGGTCCTCCACGGTATCCGGATCGAAGCCCTTCCCCCGGTCCCGAACGAAGACGCTGACCTGATCCGGCTCCACCTCGGCGTAGAGCGACACGGTCTGCACGCCGGCGTGCCGGGCCGCGTTCACCAGAGCCTCGCGGGCGGCCGCCACCAGTGCCCCGACCTTCTCGTCGGTCTCCCGATCGCCGACCACCACCGTCTCCACGCTGATCGCGAAGGTGTCCTCGACCTCGGCCGCGGCCTGCTCCAGGGCGGCGGCGAAGCGCTCGCTCGGCGAGGCGGTGGGCTTGTAGAGCCAGTTGCGCAGCGAACGCTCCTGCCCTCGGGCCAGCCGCTGCACGGTCTTCACGTCACCGGCGTTGCGCTGGATCAGGGCCAACGTGTGCAGCACCTGGTCGTGCACCATGGCGGCCAACTCGGCCCGCTCCTGCTCGCGGATGCGCCCCTCGCGCTCCGAGCGGAGCTGGCTGTACGTCCGCCAGAGCACCGGCGCGGCGACCACGCCGACGCCCGCCAGCCCGACCAGCGCGAAGATCACGCCGTTGATCACCGCGTCGAAGTTCTGTGCCGGCGAGTAGACGGCCGCGACACCGATGATGCCGACCGCGACCAGCACTCCACCGCCGATGAACCGGAGCACGAAGGCCCGGCGGTCGCTCTCCTCGACGACTGCGCCGAGCCAGGGCACCGGCATCGCGTCGCCCCACTGCCGCCGCCGCTCGGGCGCGGACTGGTGCCAGATGACCCCGGCGCCGACCGCGATGATCGCCACCAACCAGCCGGCGGTGCCCGCCGCGCCCACCGAGTCGAAGACCATCACCTGGATCAGCAGGACACCGAGCCCGATCCCCACGAACGGCAGGAGTTGGGCGACATCCCGCCGGGGCGGCACCGCAGTGTCACCGGGACGCAGCGGCACCACCGCCCAGAAGGCCGCGTAGAGCAGCAGACCGAGCCCGCTCAGCCCGAGCAGGACCATGAACGCGACGCGCACCCGCAGCACCGAGATGCCGAGGTGGTCGGCGATACCGGCGGCGACGCCGGCGGCCATCCGGTGCTCGGGGGCGCGGTAGAGCCGCGGGGGTGGGGTCACGGTGCTGCTGATCGGAGGCTCCCTGGTCACGGTGGCGGACAGGTCGAGGTCGGTGACTCGATCGTCACACGCTGCGGCGTCGGTGACCACGGGGACGCCCCCGACATTCCGGCCGCCGGATCTCAGGGTGGGGTCAGGGTCGGGTCCTGAGGTCGTTCGGGTGCGCCGGGCAGCAGGATCGAAGCATGACCGAGGAAGCTGCCCCGCCGCCCCGACCGGGGTCGGCACAGTCGGGCGGTTCAGCACCGCCCCCGCCCGCCACCACGCCCACCGAATGGACCGAGCCCCGCACCTTCGGTCCGCACGCTGGCACCGACGCGCCCGCCGACACCGCACCCGGCGATCCGGCCGACGGCTACGCGCCGCCCGCTGCGGGCTACGGTCCAGGCCCGGGGTTCGCGGCGGGCGGCGCGTAGC